>DASSDE010000196.1:0-5928 GCA_035697365.1 Kribbella sp.
TCGTGGGTCAGGTAGAGGACGAGGAACGGCTGGACGAAGCTGCCGAGCCGGTTGACCAGCTGGCACACCCACAACGCCCAGAACGCCCGCGGAAGGGCGGCGGGCCGGGAGTTGCCGACGGCGATTGCGCTCATGGTCCCACTCTCCGTTGTCGCCGGGGCATTGTCGACGATTAGGCTCAGGGCTAATCTGGGCCGGTGATCACGATCAGGCTGAGCGCGGAGGACGTCGGGCGGATCAGGTTCGCGCTGTCGCCGGTCTGGGAGGCCGTGACGAGTGTGCGGGCACTGAGCAACAACACCGCGCGCAGCGTGCACGGCCCGTGGCTGCAGAAGGTCCGGCCGACGATCGAGGGCGACGACCTGACGTTGCTCAGGGCCCTCATCCCGTCGTCCGGCTACATCCCGGACTTCCTCACGCCCGCGCCGCCGCGCCGCTCGACCAGCCTGGAGTCCGGGCTGGCCGCAATCGCCGCCACACCCCACGAGCTCGTCGTACGGGAGATCGGGCAGCTCCACACGGACAACCCGCACCCGCTGCTGCCGGAGCTGATGGCCCGGCCGGCGCGCGGGCTGGATCGGATCACGACGGCGCTCGAGTCGTACTGGCGGCGCGCGATCGAGCCGGACTGGCGACGGATGCGGTCACTGCTGCAGGAGGATCTGGCGTTCCGCCTGGACGAGCTTGCGAGCGGCGGCATCGAGCGGCTGTTCCGCAACCTGCACCCGTCGATCCGCTACAGCAGCGACCGCATCGAGATCGAGCGGCCGTTCTGCTGCGACGGCGTGCCGATGGCCGGGCAGGGCGTACTGCTCGTCCCGTGTGTCTTCACCTGGCCGGCCGGGCTGGCGGTGACGGGCGCACCACACATCCCGACGATCACGTACCCGCCGCGCGGTCTCGGCCGGTTGTGGGAGGACCGTCAGGACACCACAGACTCGCCGCTCGCCGACTTGGTCGGCCGCACCCGGGCCGCGATCGTCAGCCATCTCGATCTGCCCATGTCCACAACGCATCTCGCCCATCAGCTGGGCGTCTCGGCCCCCACTCTCAGCGTGCACCTCAGCATCCTCCGCAACGCGGGCGTCGTTGCCTCGCGCCGCGACGGGCGCACGGTTCTCTACCACCGCACGCCTCTCGGTCACCAGATGCTGTCGGCCTCCACAACGCTGGCCACGACCGCCTGATCCTTGACAAGGGCTGTGGCGTCGGCGAGATTAGCTGGTGGCGCCGACCGGTCGCCGAGCCGTGGAACGTCCGCCCCAGTCGGGGTTCCATCGGGCGAAGGGGAATCTGCCCTCTCGGTCGTCGAAGCCAGCAGGCCAACTCCGTACACCACGTCACTGGGGGGACGACGGTGTCGACGAGGAGGCTTGTCATGACCAAGGACGGCAATTTCAAGAAGGTCGTACGGCGGCACGCTCAGGAGACCGGCCAGCGGTACACCGAGGCGCTGACCGATCTCGAGGGGCTCAACGACCGGATCTACCACGAGCCGGACGCCGATCGGCTGCTCGTCCACCTCCGGGACCGCTACGGCATCGACGCGATCGCGGCGACGAAGCTCAGCGTGCACAAGACGTACGTGTTCCGCATCGACCGGAACGACGGTCCGCCGTGGATCGCGCGGGCGTTCCCGCCGGCCCGGCCGCGGTCGGGCGTCGAGGGCGACGCCGCGGTACTGCGCTTCCTGGCCCAGCAGGACTTCCCCGCGGAACGTCTCGCGGTCGACGACGCGGTGTCCGACTTCGACGGCAGCGCGGTCCTCGTCACCCAGTACGTCGAGAGTCAACCGCTGCCCGGCGGCATCGAGGACTTCCGGATCATGGCTGATCTGCTCGGGCGGCTGCACGCACTGCCGTACGACGAATCCAGCAGCCGGCCCGGCGGGGCAAGTGGCGAGGACGCTCGCCACATGGGAGCACCCCGGCAGGATCTCCTGGCCGGCTTGGCGTTTCTCGACGCGGTCGACACGAAGGTCGGGACGGCCGACCGGGAGCGCTTCGAGCAACTGCTCGACCAGGTGCGCACTGCCGACGACGGCGACGGCCTGCCCGAGGGCCTGCTGCACGGCAATCTGATGCACGTCCCCAACCATGCGGTCATCGGCAAGAACGGGCCGGTGGCAATCAACTGGAAGGCGTCCGGGCGTGGACCGCGGCTCGCCGACCTGGCGTTCCTGTTGTGGGGAACCGGGGACTGGGCGCCGACCAGGCGCGCCAACGAGGAGCGCATCGGCGCGGTCGTCAGCGCATACCGCCGGCACGTCGAGCTGACCGACGAGGAACTCGACCGGCTCGAAGGCGTGATGTACATCAGGCCGCTCTACCTGGTGTGCTTCGGCTACAACCGCGACCTGCGCAACGGCGTCCCGTTCGACGAGTGGTGGTTCCTCGAGCCGGCTGAGTACTTCACGTCCACCGCAGCCGCGACCAGAGCCGCATTCCGCAGCTAGGGCGTGGGATCAGGAGACACGCCCTAACCGAAGCTGGGTGGGTCTACCTGGATCCGGACGGTGCCGGGGTTCTTCTTCGTGGTCCGGGCTGACTGGGCTTCTTTGAGGGCTCGGACGAGGGCGGTGCCGTGGGCTCGGGGGGTGCGGACGACGGCTCTGACGGTTTCGTCGTCCACATCCACCGGGCCCAGGACCTCCAGGCCGGCCGACGGCGGGACCGCGTCGCGCAGGCGCGTCACCAGGTCGTTGACCGACTCGGCCGGTCCGGTGAGCTCGGCCAGTTTGGCAGCGGGAGCGAGGCGGGCCGTACGGCGCTCCTCGATCTCACGGGCCGCGTAGCCCTCGGGAGACCAGCGGACGATCGCCTGCAACTGCAGTGCCGACGGGTCACCGACCAGGATCACCGTCCCGCCGGAGCCGGCCGGCCGCACCAGGGCAGCCGCGTTGAACCATCGACGTACGGCCTCCTCGGCCGCGCGGAGGTCGGGGCGCGCGAGCATCAACCAGGTGTCGAGCAGCAGCGCTGCCGCGTACCCGCCCTCGGCGACCGGCTCCGCGCCGGGTGTGCTCACGATCAGCGCCGGCGCGTCCGATACGTCGTCGAGCATGTTGTCACCGCCGGACGTCCGCACGACGACGCCTGGAAACGCCCGGCCCAACTCCTCCGCCGTCCGGCGGGCACCGATGATCGCCGCGCGCATCCGCGTGTCTCCGCACTCGGGGCATCGGTGATCCACCGCCGGCCGCCCACAGACGCTGCAGCTTGCGGGGCCTGATCCCCCGGTACGCCGTAACGTGCCGCCGCACGTAGCGCAGCGGGACGGTGCACGGCAGGTCTGGCAGACGAGGCTCGGCAGGTACCCGGCACGGGGCACCTGCACCAGCACCGGCCCGATCCGAAGCCCTGCGCGGGCGATCTCGAACGCCCGGTGCGGCAACCGCGCCGCCCGTGCGGCCGGATCACGCGCCAGGTCGTGGTCCGACTCCCCCGCGATGTGCACCGACGGCGATGCCGCGCGGATCACCTTCCGGTCCGCGATCAGCTCGTGCGCGAAACCGGACTCGATCAGCGCCGCCGCCTCCGCCGACCGCGCGTACCCGCCGAGCAGCGCGGCACACTGCTGCCGAAACGCCCGCAGCAGCAGGACTTCCCGGGCATGGGGGTACGGTGCGCGCGGCTCGGCGTACGACTCGTCGCCGTCGTCCCACATCGCCACCAGCCCGAGATCTGTCACCGGCGCGAACGCCGCCGCGCGCGTCCCGATCACCACGCGTGCACGCCCGTGCAGCGCGGCGAGGAACGCGCGGTACCGCGCCGTCGGCCCCAGGTCGGCGGACAACGTCACAAAGCCCGATTCCCCCAGCACCTCAGTACAGGCCGCCGCCAGCCGCTCCAGGTCGCGCGCGTCCGGTGCGAGCAGCAACGCACCACGACCCGCGGCCGCACAAACAGCGGCAGCCTGCGCGAACGCGAGCGGCCAGTCGGCCCCTGGGATCGCGGTCCACACCGCCCGCGGTGCCTCGCCCCGCGCGACCGAGTCCAGGAAACCAGGTGGGTACGGCGACCACTCCGAGCGGGACGTCGATGCCGGCGGGCGCGGCGGCAAGTCGCAGCGCAGTGGCTCGGCCTCCACCTTCGCGTGCCGGGGCGGGACTGCCAGGCGCGTGACGTCGGCCAGCACGCCGGCGTACCGATCGGCAACGGCTCGGCACAGGTCCGCGATCTCCGGGGTGAGCACGCGCTCGGGCGAGACGACCTTGCGGAGCCGGACCAGCTTGCCGTCGTGGTCGGACTCGTCGAGCCGCTCCAGCACGAACCCGCTGACGTCCTTGCCCGCGAACCGCACCTTGACCCGCGCACCGGGCTGCGCGGCCGCGGTCAGGTCGTCGGGGACCAGGTAGTCGAACGGCCGATCCAGGTGCGGAAGCGAGACGTCGACCGCGATCCGGGCCACCGGCAACGTTGTGGTGATCTCGGCAGGTTCCTTGGTCCGCGACTTCCGAACGGTGTCGCGCAGCAGCGTCAACTGCTCCGGTGATTCTCCGTTCGATGTCACTGACGCATGCTAAAGCAGCAGGCCGACAGCGCGTTTGCGCACTGCCGACCCGCTGTGGACAACTACTTGTTGACCGCGGCCTTGAGGGCCTCGACGCGGTCGGTGCGCTCCCAGGTGAAGTCCTGGTCGGTGCGACCGAAGTGGCCGTTGCGGGCGGTCTGGGCGTAGATCGGCCGGAGCAGCTCCAGGTCCCGGATGATCGCGGCCGGGCGCAGGTCGAAGACCTCGCGGGCGGCGGCGGTGATCTTCGCGACCTCGACCTTCTCGGTGCCGAACGTGTCGACGTAGAAGCCGACCGGGGCTGCCTTGCCGATCGCGTACGCGACCTGGCACTCGACGCGGTCGGCGAGGCCGGCGGCAACGATGTTCTTCGCCACCCAGCGCATCGCGTACGCCGCCGAACGGTCCACCTTCGACGGGTCCTTGCCGGAGAACGCGCCGCCACCGTGGCGCGCCATCCCGCCGTAGGTGTCGATGATGATCTTCCGCCCGGTCAGGCCGGCGTCGCCCATCGGGCCGCCGATCTCGAACCGGCCGGTCGGGTTCACCAGCAGCGTGTAGTCGCTCGAGTCGATGTCGAACTGCTCCAGCACCGGGTCGACGACGTGCTTCTTGATGTCCGGCGACAGCATGGTGTCCAGGTTGATGTCCGCCGCATGCTGGCTGGACACCACCACGGTGTCGATCCGGACCGCCTTGTCGCCGTCGTACTCGATGGTGACCTGGGTCTTGCCGTCCGGCCGCAGGTACGCAAGGGTGCCGTTCTTGCGGACCTCGGCGAGCCGCTCGGACAGCCGGTGCGCGATCGTGATCGGCAGCGGCATCAGCTCCGGCGTCTCGTTGGACGCATAGCCGAACATCAGGCCCTGGTCGCCCGCGCCCTGCAGGTCCAGCTCGTCCTTCGACGCGTCCGAGCGCGTCTCGTACGCCGTGTCGACACCCTGTGCGATGTCCGGTGACTGGCTCCCGATCGCGACCTGCACCCCACAGGACGCGCCGTCGAAGCCCTTCAGGGACGAGTCGTAGCCGATCTCGAGGATGCGCGACCGCACGATCCCCGGAATGTCGACGTACGCCGTCGTGGTGACCTCACCCGCAACGACGACCAGACCCGTGGTGATCAGGGTCTCGACCGCGACCCGGCTCTTCGGGTCCTCGGCCAGCAACGCGTCGAGGATGGAGTCGCTGATCTGGTCAGCGATCTTGTCCGGGTGACCCTCGGTCACGGACTCGGACGTGAAAAGGCGCCTCGCCACAGTTCTCCCTCGGATTGCTCTTGTGCCGCCCGGCTGCGCGTTGGCACGGCCGCGCGATCCCCCCAATGCACCGGCGGTTGGCGATGCATCTGGGAAGTATGCCAGCAGTTTCCCCCGCGATCCCGGGGACACTCCGATTTCATCCGGAATGCGAGATTGC
>DASSDE010000197.1:0-5657 GCA_035697365.1 Kribbella sp.
AGCTCCCCACCGCTGGTCAGGGTGACTCGGACGTAGGCCTGCGCACCGCAGCGGTCACAACGATCCGCGGCCGACAGGGCCGAACTCGGGGCGAGTGCTGTAGTCATTGAGGCCTCATCTCATCTAGTTCCGTACTCACCAGATAGCAACATCCTGACATGCGGATCGCTTCCCGGTGGGGACAACGTGTCCGTATGTGAGACGAACCACCTGTTTCCCTATGACGTTTGCTGACAAGGAATCGTTTCGTGGTACGGCGGATTTCTGGTGCGCTACGGAGGCGGGTGCTTCTCTTCTCACTGTGCGCCATGATTCCGTCACCGTCTGCTCGGATTCGGAGTGTCGTACGCCACTTCGAATCGAGTCCGGATCGATACCTGCCGCGACATGTATCTCCGGTACCCGTCGGCATGTCCCGCCCGGCCCCGTGCCTGCACAGTTTTGGGGGTACGGCCGCATAGGCTGTGCCGAGTAAGTGTGCGTGAACCAGTGAAGGAGCCCTGTGGCCGCCCCGACGCCTCGCAGTACCGAGATCGACCCGACGTACAACGCTCGTCACCTGCTCGTCCTCGAGGGTCTTGAGGCGGTGCGGAAGCGCCCGGGCATGTACATCGGGTCCACCGACAGCCGCGGCCTGATGCACTGCCTGTGGGAGATCATCGACAACGCCGTGGACGAGGCGCTGGCCGGTCACGGTGAGCGGATCGACGTCGTGCTCCACAAGGACGGTTCCGTCGAGGTGATCGACCGTGCGCGCGGCATCCCGGTCGATGTCGAGCCGAAGACCAAGCTCAGCGGTGTCGAGGTGGTCTTCACCAAGCTGCACGCGGGCGGCAAGTTCGGCGGCGGGTCGTACAACGCGTCCGGTGGTCTGCACGGCGTCGGAGCCTCGGTGGTGAATGCGCTGTCCGCGCGGCTCGACGTCGAGGTCGACCGGGGCGGCGTGGTCTGGACGACGTCGTTCCGCCGGGGCGTGTCGGGTGAGTTCGACGGCGAGGGGTCGAACGCCTCGTTCACCGCGGCGAAGGGCCTGCGGAAGGCCGGCCGCGCCAAGAAGGGCGTCACCGGTACCCGCATCCGGTACTGGGCGGATCGGCAGATCTTCACCAAGGACGCGACCTTCAACTACGACGAGCTGGTCACCCGGGCGCGGCAGACGTCGTTCCTGGTTCCCGGCCTGCTGCTGGTGATCCGCGACGAGCGCGGCGACGAGCCGACCGAGGAGCACTTCAAGCACGACGGCGGGATCAGCGAGTTCACCGAGTTCCTGGCCACCGACCAGAAGGTCACCGACGTGATCCGGCTGGCCGGGACCGGCCACTTCACCGAGACGGTGCCGATGCTCGACGACGCCGGCGAGATGACGCCGACCGATGTCGAGCGCGACCTGGACGTGGACATCGCGGTTCGCTGGGGTGACGGGTACGAGACCGAGCTGCGTTCGTTCGTGAACATCGTCGCCACGCCCAAGGGCGGCACGCACGTCTCCGGGTTCGAGCGCGCACTGTCGAAGGCCTTCGCCAGCGCGCTGGACGGCACCCGCCTGCTCAAGAGCGGCGAGGAGGTCATCAAGGACGACGTCCTCGAGGGCCTGACCGCGGTCGTCACGGTCCGGCTGGCCGAGCCGCAGTTCGACGGTCAGACCAAGGAGGTGCTCGGGACTCCGGCGGCGTCGCGGATCGTGGCGAAGGTCGTGCAGACCGAGCTGGAGTCGTTCCTGACCTCGACCAAGGGCGCGCTGAAGGCGCAGGCACGGGCCGTGCTCGAGAAGGTCGTCGCCGCGTCCCGGACCAGGGTCGCCGCACGGCAGCACCGCGAGCTGCAGCGGCGCAAGACCGCGCTCGAGTCGTCGGCGCTGCCGGCCAAGCTCGCGGACTGCCGCAGCAACGACGTCGACCGGTCCGAACTGTTCATCGTCGAGGGTGACTCTGCTCTCGGTACGGCGAAGCTCGCGCGCAGCTCGGAGTTCCAGGCGCTGCTGCCGATCCGGGGCAAGATCCTGAACGTGCAGAAGGCGTCCGTCGGCGACATGCTGAAGAACACCGAGTGTGCGTCGATCATCCAGGTGGTCGGGGCCGGCTCCGGGCGGACGTTCGACCTGGAGCAGGCGCGGTACGGGAAGATCATCTTCATGGCCGACGCCGACTCCGACGGCGCACACATCCGCTGCCTGCTCGCGACGCTCTTCTTCCGGTACATGCGTCCGCTGGTCGAGGCCGGCCGGGTCTACACCGCCGTACCGCCGCTGCACCGCTTCGAGCTGACGAACCCGAAGAAGGGCCAGGAGAAGTACCTCTACACCTACAGCGACGCCGAGTACCAGCGGAAGACCGCCGAGCTGATGAAGAAGGGCGTCCGCTGGAAGGAGCCGCCGCAGCGTTACAAGGGTCTCGGTGAGATGGACGCCGACCAGCTGGCCGAAACCACCATGGACCCGCGGCACCGCACCCTGCGCCGGATCACCGTTGACGACGCCGAGGCCGCCGCCCAGGTCTTCGACCTCCTGATGGGCAACGACGTCGCCCCCCGCAAGGAGTTCCTCGTCCAAGGCGCCTACGAACTGGACGAAAACCGCATCGACGTCTGATGCGGCGATCCGGCGTGCAACGGAAGCCGCGGCTGGTTTGTTTTGATCTGGACAATACGTTGATCGATCGGAACGGGGCGTTCTTTCGGTGGGCGCGGTGGTGGGTCGGGCTTCAAGGGCTGGATGAGACGGCGCTCGAGTGGTTCGTTGCTCATGACAACGGTGGGTACCTGCCGCGGGAGGAGTTGTTCGGGCTGGCGCGGGAGCGGTTCGGGATCGCGGCGCCGGTGGACGAGCTGGTGGCGTCGTACAACGAGGAGCATCCGTTGTTCACCTGCGTGCAGCCGGCGGTGGTCGACGGGCTCGGTTCGTTGCGGGCAGCGGGGTGGCGCGTGGCCGTGGTGACGAACGGCGATCCGGCGCAGCAGGACCTGAAGCTGGAGTACACGCAGCTCGACAAGGCGATCGACTACGCGTGCGTGTCCGGGGCGGTCGGGGTCCGCAAACCTGACCGGCGGATCTTCGAGATCGCCGCCGAACGTGCCGGTGGCACGCTCGACGGCGGGTGGATGGTCGGCGACCACCCGGCGTACGACATCGCGGGAGGCATCAACGCCGGACTACGAACGATCCAGGTCGGCAGCTACCACGCAGCGGACTCACCGATCGCGGACCATTACATCGACACGGTGCTCGACGCGTTCACCATCCTGTCCGTCAGTTGAGGGCGTCGGCGAGCGCCTTGCGCCCACCGACGACGGGAATGTTGATGGAGCTGTGCGCGAGGTCGAGGGTGAGCCGCGTGCCCGGAGCTGGCCGGACGGTGAAGTCGCGGTCGCTCGACACGACCATCAGGGCCAACCGGTTTCCGGCCGGTACGACGACGTCCTTCGGCTGCAGGTCCACCCTCATCCGGTACGGTGTCCCGGGCTTGACCGGAGCGTCGAACCAGTCCGACACCCGGTTCGCCGGATCGATCCAGCCACGCGTCAGGATCGTGCCGTTCCCGCTGGGCGGGTAGCTGACCAGCGCCGCCGTAACGTTCGCCTTCGAGGCGCTGAACGCGAGCTGCAGCGAGGCCGACGGCGTACCGCTGATCCGGACCGGCTTGGTCAGTGGCGCCGTCTGGTAGATCAGCCGAGTTCCAGACGTCGGTGCGTTCGCCGAGGTGATCGCGGCGATTGGCGCGTCGTCGGTGAGCGTCTCGGTACCCCGCTTGCCCGGCGCGAACGTCAGCCCGCCGCGGGCCGGGGCTCCGGGCGTGAGGTGAAGTCCCGCCTGTCCCGCGGCCGGGTCCGGCCACTCGGCGTACGGTGTCGGGTTCGCGTTGCCGCACTGCAGGCTGACGGTCGCGCCGCCGGCGACCTTCTGACCGTCCGCGGTCGCCACGGGCGAGGCGAGGACCAGATGCTTCGAGTCAGGGATCTTCGCGATCAGCCGGGTCGTGGTGGTGATCGTGCCGTCGGCGTTGGTCTGCGGGACAGTCAACGAGAAGCCGATCCGGAACGGTCGCGTATCGGCCACCGTGAGGGTCGCGGTGTTCGACTCGTCCTCGGCCACGGTGGTCTGACGCGGCGGACAGGAGGCCGCTTCGCGGACGACCCACGATCGTGGCAGCCGCTCGACACCGTTGTGTACGCCGTACAGGTACCGGGTGAACCAGTAGTTGATCAGCACGTCCGGCGGCGCGCCGCCATGGCCACCCTGGTGGAAGTAGAACATGTGCGGCACGTGCTGCTTCTTCAGCGCGTCGTAGAACTGCGCAGCGTTCTTGGCGATCACGTTGAAGTCGTTGTTGCCGTGAGCAAGCAGGGTCGCGGCGCGGACGTTCCGCACGTCCTTCATGTAGTTGCGTTCCTGCCAGAAGCTGCTCCGGTTCCCGGTGGCGCGATCGATGTGCTGCTCGATGTCGTCGATCACCGGCTTGCAGATCGTACGGGCGCCGGTCTCGTCGATCCGCGAGTACACGACGTCCGCCAGTACGTCGAGGTCCTCGCCCTGGTAGGCGTTGTTGTTGCCGGTCGGGTTCGACGAGGAATGCGGTGCGCGGACCATGCCGTTCGCGCGGTAGTAGTCGTACCAGTCCGAGATCGCGGAGATCGGCACGATGGCCTTCAGGCCAGGCACCCCGGTCGTTGCCACGGCCTCCGGCAGGGTGCCGTTGTACGAGGTGCCGATCATCCCGACGTTCCCGGTCGTCCAGTTGGCCACGGCCCGGGTCGAGCCGTCCCTGGTCGTGTACGCAGGAGCTCGTCCGTTGAGCCAGTCGATCACGGCCTTCCCGGCCAGCGTCTCGTTCGTGCCACCGGACGTCGGACAACCGTCCGAGTAGCCGGTGCCTGGAGACTCCGCGTGGACGACAGCGAATCCACGGGGCACCCACGTCGACTCGTACGCGGTGCTGATCACCGGGCTCGTGTCGGACGCCGTCCAGAACGGTGCCCGCGGTCGTGTCGCCGGCGGGGAGCCGAGCTCGTGATCGACACCCCAGTTGCTGTACTCGTTCGCGGTACCCGCGTAATACGGACTGTCCTCGAAGATGACCGGCACCTTCAGCCCCTGCGTGCGGACCTCCGGCGGCGCGGTGAAGTCGGCATGGATGCGGTCGGGTACGCCGTCGTGATCACTGTCGAACGGCGCCTGCACCCACACCTCACCGCTGTACCAGTCAGCGGGGTTGGTCGAGAAGACCGGCTGGGCGAGACCGTCGACGAACGTCGGCCGCGGCGGCGCCTGCGGCAACGCGGAGGCGGGACTGGCAAGCGTGGCTGCGACTAGTGCGGTCGCTGCCGCAGCGGTCACCAGAAGTCGGATCCTCATGGGCGGGCCTTTCAGCATTCGACGGGCAGATCGAACCTCTGAATCATCCGGCCCGGTCGCCGGAACCGCAACCGCGCTCCGCGGGGCGTACTGCAACGACGGTGCCGTCCGGCCCCGGCGACACGTGGTGACCGTCGACCGAGACCTCGAAGCCGTCGTTCCGGATCTCGACGTCGACACTGTGACCGCGGTAGCCGTACCCCCTCAGCGTGACGTTGCCGCCGGCAACAGGTTGCGGGTGGACATGGAGCGAGCCGTCGGGGTTGGGCTGAATACCGGCCAGCCCGGTGAGAACGGCCTCGGCTCCCGT
>DASSDE010000198.1:0-7716 GCA_035697365.1 Kribbella sp.
GGTCACCTCGGCGCTGGTTGCCGCCTCGTCCGCGGTCGGGGAGCCGGTCTGGTTGCTGGTGATCGTCGCGCTGGTGGTCGGTTCGATCGATGCGTTCTTCCTGCCGTCCTCGCGGGCGATGCCGCGGCTGCTCGTCCCGCCTCAGCAGGTCCCGCGGGCGCTCGCCAGCTTCCAGGTGACCGGTGTGGTGTTCGCCGTCACCGGTACGGCGGTGGGCGGTGTCCTGGTCGGCTGGGCCGGACTGAAGGCGGCGGCCGGGTTCGATGCGCTGACGTTCGGCGTGATGATCGTCGTACTGATCGTGCTGCGGAAGACGATGGCTCCGGCCGGCCGGATGCCGAGCGGCATGCTGCGCTCGATCGGCGCCGGGATCCGGGTGGTCTTCGGCCGCCCGCTGACCCGGGCGCTGCTGATCACGATGACCGTCGCGGCCGGTCTGCTGATGCCGCTCGACGCGCTGCTGTTCCCGTTGCTCGCCCGCGACCACGGCTGGAACGCCACCACCGCGGGTCTGCTGATCGCCAGCCGGAGCCTCGGCGTGGGCGTGATCGCCCTGCGGATCCTGATGCGCGGCGCGTTCCCGCGGCCGGGTATCGTCGCCGCGATCGGTCTGCTGATCGCGGCCGTCGGGCTGTTCGGGCTGTCGGTCTTCGACCCGCTGCCGCTGACGTTCGCGTCCGGCGTGCTGAGCGGGATCGGCGTCGGTACGTTCACCGGTCACGTACTGCCCCTGCTGATGAATTCCGTGGAGCGGGAGTTCCAGTCGCGCCTGCAGTCGATCGTCGTGCTCTGCCAGAACATCGCGCTGATGGTGATGAACCCGGTGCTCGGCGGGCTGGCCGACGTCAACGGTCTCGGGATCACCGGGGTCTGCTTGGGCATCTCGGTGTTCGCCGCACTGACCGGTTGCGTGGTGCTGAGCCGCCCGGTCGTCCGGGCGGCTGTCGTCGCCTAAGGCCTGCCGGGCGCTCGGTAGGTCCAGCCGGCAGCGCGCCAGGAGGCCATGTCCAGGCTCAGGCGGGCGTCGACGAGGACCGGGTCGGTGACGACCTCCTTGAGCGTGACCGGGTCGAGCTCGCGGAACTCGGGCCATTCGGTGAGGTGCAGAACGGCGTGCGCGTCCCGGCAAGCCTCGAGCGCGGTCGGGGCGTAGCGCAGCGTCGGGCGGACGCGGCGGGCGTTCTCCATCGCCTCCGGGTCGAAGACCGTGACGTTCGCGCCGTGCAACTGGATCCGGCCGGCCACGTCCAGGGCGGGCGAGTCGCGGACGTCGTCCGTACCGGCCTTGAACGCGGCGCCGAGCACGGTGACGTTCTTGCCGACCCACTCGCCGCCGAGCAGTTCGTGGGTGAGATCAACGATCCGGGCGCGCCGGTGCTGGTTGATGTCGTCGACCTCGCGGAGCAGGGTGATGACCTCCTCGACGCCGAGCTCACCGGCGCGGTGCATGAACGCGCGCAGGTCCTTCGGCAGGCAACCGCCGCCGTACCCGGGGCCGGCGTTCAGCGCGCCGCGGCCGATCCGCTTGTCGTGCCCGAGCGCGTCGGCCAGTTGGGTGACGTCGGCACCGGTCGCGTCGGCCATCTCGGCGAGCGCGTTGATGAACGAGATCTTCGTGGCCAGGAAGGCGTTTGCGCCGGCCTTGACCAGCTCCGCGGTCGGCAGGTTGCACACCACCACCGGCGAACCCTCGGCGATCGGCGTCGCGAACACCTCGCGCAGCCGGCTCTCCGCCTTGTCCGACTGCACGCCGAAGACCAGGCGGTCCGGGTGCAGCGTGTCCTCGACGCCGTGCGCCTCGCGGAGGAACTCCGGCTGCCAGGCGATCTCGACGCCGGTACCGGCCGGAGCCTCGGCGTGGAAACGGGTCTCGACGATCTTCGACGTACCGACCGGGACCGTGGAGCGACCGACCACCAGCACCGGCCTGGTCAGCAGCGGGGCGAGCATGGACACGACCGAGTGCACCTGGGACAGGTCCGCGGCCTCACTGCCCTCGAGTTGCGGCGTGCCGACGCAGATGAAGTGCACGTCGGCCCAGTCGGCGATCTCGGTGTAGTCTCCTGTGAACCGCAGCCGGCCGGACTCGGTGTGTTTCTTCAGCAGCGGGTCGAGTCCGGGTTCGTACAGCGGGGCCTTGCCGTCGTTCAGCAGCTTCAGCCGGTGTTCGTCGATCTCGACCCCGATCACGTCGAAACCGAACTCGGCCATCCCCGCGGCGGTGTTCGCGCCGAGGTAGTTGGTGCCGATCACGGCGATCCGCAGCGGACGGGACGTCGCTTCACTCATGCCGGGGACTCTACCCATCGTGGTTATCAGCGGGTGACCGGTGTATGGCCGCGTGCCTTCCAGGGCGTGCGGAGTTGGTCACTTTCGGCGTACGACGTCCCCCGCGCGCGATTGGTTCGTCGTACAGTGCAACTCGTGAGTAACTCATTCGAGCTGTACGCGCTGTCCGAGGAGCACCAGGCGATCCGCGAGGCCGTCCGCGACGTCTGCGACGCCAAGGTCGCCCCGCACGCCGGGGACGTGGACGAGCTGGCCGAGTTCCCCAAGGCGTCCTACGACGCGCTGAAGGCCTCGGATTTCCATGCGCCGCACATCCCGGAGCAGTACGGCGGCGCCGGCGCGGACGCGCTCGCCACGGTGATCGTGATCGAGGAGGTCGCCCGTGCGTGCGCCTCGACCTCGCTGATCCCGGCCGTGAACAAGCTCGGCTCACTGCCGCTCCTGCTGTCCGCGTCCGACGAGGTGAAGCAGCGGTACCTGCCGCCGGTAGCAGCCGGTGACTCGATGTTCTCGTACTGCCTGTCGGAGCCCGAGGCCGGCTCGGACGCGGTGTCGATGAAGACCCGCGCAGTACGCGACGGCGATGAATACGTACTCAACGGTGTGAAGCGGTGGATCACCAACGCCGGGGTCAGCGACTTCTACACGGTCTTCGCGGTCACCGACCCGGACGCCCGGTCTCGCGGGATCTCGGCATTCGTGGTCGAGAAGGCCGACGAGGGGGTGTCCTTCGGTGCGCCGGAGAAGAAGCTCGGCATCAAGGGTTCGCCGACGCGCGAGGTGTACTTCGACAATGTCCGGATCCCGGCGTCCCGGCTCATCGGAGAGCCCGGCACCGGCTTCGCGACCGCGATGGCGACGCTGGACCACACCCGGGTGACGATCGCCGCGCAGGCGCTCGGGATCGCGCAGGGCGCACTCGACTACGCGCTCGGGTACGTCAAGGAGCGCAAGCAGTTCGGCAAGGCGATCGCGGAGTTCCAGGGCCTGCAGTTCATGCTCGCCGACATGGGCATGAAGATCGAAGCGGCCCGGCAGCTCACGTACGCCGCCGCGGCGCGGTCGGAACGCGGCGACAGCGACCTGACGTACTTCGGCGCCGCCGCCAAGTGCTTCGCCTCCGACGTGGCGATGGCCGTCACCACCGACGCGGTCCAGCTCCTCGGCGGCTACGGCTACACCCACGACTACCCGGTCGAGCGCATGATGCGCGACGCCAAGATCACCCAGATCTACGAAGGCACCAACCAGGTCCAGCGCATCGTGATGGCGCGCCAACTGCTGAAGGGCATCAGCTGAAGCCTTCCGCAGGTCACCCGGCCGAAGCCCGCTTCTTCTCAAGACGGTCGCGGACCGGCCATTTCACGTCGTAGGCCCAGCCCAGCCGCTCGAACTGCCTGATGAACCAGGCGTTGATGTCGATCTGCCCCTTGAGGACGCCGTGCCGTGCGCAGGTGGGGTCGGCGTGGTGGAGGTTGTGCCAGGACTCGCCCTGGCTGAGAACGGCAAGCCACCAGACGTTGCCCGAGCGGTCGCGGGCGACGAAGGGCTTCTCGCCGGTGAGATGACAGATCGAGTTGATCGCGAACGTGACGTGGTGCATCAACGCGATGCGGACCAGGGTGCCCCAGAAGAATCCGGTGGCTGCACCGTGCCACGACCTGTCCCAGAGTCCGCCGATCAGCGCGGGCGCCAGGAGGGATACCGCGACCAACTGGCGGAAGAACCCCGAGATCGACACCAGGTCGCGGTCCTTCAACAGGTCGGGGGCATAGTGCTTCGGCTCGGCGCGATCCCGGCCCCACAACACCCAGCCGACGTGGGCGAAGACGAAACCTCTGGTCACCGCCCACACGCTCGTTCCATAGCGCCACGGTGAGTGCGGATCGCCGTCCCGGTCGGAGAACTTGTGGTGCTTGCGGTGGTCCGCGACCCAGCGGATGACGGGCCCTTCGAGAGCCATGCTGCCGGCGACAGCGAGGGCGATCCTGAGGCCGCGCCTGGTCTTGAAGGAGGCGTGGGTGAAGCAGCGGTGGTAACCGACGCCGATGCCCGTGGTGGTGATGACGTAGAAGACGACCAGGAGCACAACGTCCGGCCAGCCGATCCAGCCGCCCCAGGCCAGGTAGATGCCTGGTGCCAGCGCGAGCGTCGGCACCACGATGAAGACCCAGATGAGCGCGCGCTCGAGTCTGCCGCCGACGGCCTGATATTCGTCCGGCGGCACCCCACCCGAACCTGCCGCCGAAGTCATGTCCCGCTCCTGGTCGATCCCATACCGATCCAGTACCCGCTGCCGCCTTCATCCAGTCTGAAGCTCGACGCCGGTGGTTCAGAGTTCGGCCGCTGCGTGCCGCAGATACTTCTCCAGCCGGCTGACCGATGCGGTCACACCTTTCGTATCGAGCCGGCAGGTGTAGAGACGACGGACGAGTGTGGGCTGCCGCATGGGCACCACCACGACACTCGGCGGAGCGTCCAGCAGCAACAACCGTGGCAGCAGCGCAACGCCGAGACCCGCTGCGACGAGATTCAGCGCCGTGCGGAAATCCATGCCATCGAAGTCCAACCGATGTCCACTGCCCCGGTCGCCGTCGACGGGCGAGGCCGCCAAGTCGCGAAAGTCGACGGCGGTGTTGATCCACGCGTTCGACGGCAGGTCCGCCGGGGTGACGCTGCCGGATCCTGCCAGCGGATGACCGATCGGAAGCGCGACCATGATCGGATCGTCCACAAGATGCTCTTGCGTGAGGCCGGTGGGTACTGGTCCGGGAGCGTGTTCGTAGTCGAAGGTGATGGCCAGGTCGATCTCGCCCCGGAACAGCTGCGCGTGCGTTTCGCACTGCTCAAGCTCGCGCAGCGTGATGTGCACCCCTGGATGACTCACCCGCAGGCGTGCGAGCGCGGGAGGGACGATGGAGGCTGCTGCCGAGATGAACGCGCCGAGCCGCACCTCGCCGACGGATCCGTCCGCGAGCGCCGCGAGCTCGGTGGTGGCGCGGCTCATCGACGCGCTGATCGCGGCCTCGGTGTCGAGAAGGACCTGTCCGGCCTCGGTCGCGCGGACGGGCCGCCGGGCGACGACTCGCGCTCCGACCCGTCGTTCCAGCTCTGCGACCTGCTGCGAGACAGCGGACTGGGTGTAGCCCAACTCCTCGGCGGCAGCGGCGAACGAGCCGAGCCGCACGACCGACGCGAGGGTTACCAGATGCCGTGGATCGAACAACCAGGACATGTAATTAAGCTTAGCTTATGAACGATGAAGATATGATCGTTTGTGCTAATCACGAACCGCTTTGATGCTGGACGCATGGACATCACGCAACTCGACACCGCGATCAGCAAACTCCCCCGGCGTCACGTCGGGTTCTACCCAACCCCGTTCCACGCCTTGTCCAATCTGTCGACGGCGTACGGGATCAACCTCTTCATGAAGCGCGAGGACCTGGCCGGGCCGAGTGCGATCAGCGGGAGCAAGATGCGTCTGGCCGAGTTCATCCTCGGACGGGCTCTGCAGAACGGGGTCACCCATGTCATCACCCAGGGCGCGTACCTGACCAATTCCGGTTTGCAGTTCGCGGCGGCCTGCCTGAACGCGGGGATCACGCCGATCCTGGTTCTGACGCGCAACGTGCCGCGACATGGTGAGCTCGGTGAACTCCGCGGCAACTATCTGCTCAACAAGACGATGGGGGTCGAAACCCACGTCATCAACGTCAGCGGCAACGAATGGCATCAGCGGGACGAGGCCGCGCGGATCACCGACACCATCGCGGCGCGCAAGGCCGAACTCGAAACGCAGGGACACAAGGTCCTCGTGGTCGGAACCGGCGGCGCACACCCCGACGGCTTCATCGCGCACGCCGTGACGTTGCGGGAGATGCTCGAACAGTCCGCTGCTGCGGGCGTCGAGCTCGACTACGTCTACCACACGATTGGCACCGGGACCGCGCTGCCGGGGCTGTTGGCGGCCAAGCTGAGCCTGGGGCACCCGGTGAAACTCCGGTCGATCTCCATCCAGAGGCTCGACGACGGCGACCGCATGAACGCCGGCGTGGTTGTCGAACGGACGAAGGCGGTGCTGGCGACCTTGGGGGCGCGCGTGCTGCAGGACGCGACGATCCGCGCCGAAATCGACATCGACCAGCGCTTCATCGGCAAGGAATACGCTGTCGCCTCCGCCGAGAGCACGGCAGCGATCCGCGAACTGGCACGTGCGGAAGGCATCTTCGTCGGCCCCGTGTACACCGGCAAGGGGCTCGCAGGAATGCTCGACCACGCCCGCAGCGGACGGATCCCCGCCGGGAGCAACGTGGCGTTCCTGCACACCGGGGACACCGGCAATCTGTTCGAAATTCCTCAGGTCGTCGGTCACATCGCCGATTGAGGCAGCTCGGCGGAGGATCACCGATCGCCTGCACGGTGGGGTTCCAGTACCTGATGATGGATTACCGTTTGCGTCCAGCCAGGTTCTAGGAGGTCCTCGGGGTGGCGGATGTGTTCGCCGGGCGGTTCGAGTTGCTTGATCCGATCGGGGTCGGGGGAGCGGGAACGGTGTGGCGGGCCTGGGATCGGCGGCAGGAGCGGTTCTGCGCGGCGAAGGTTCTGCGGCAGCGCGACGCCGGGGCGCTGCTGCGTTTCGTCCGGGAGCAAGGCCGCCGCCTCGACCATCCGAACGTGCTCTCGCCGTACGGCTGGGCGGCCGACGACGACCTGGCGTTGCTGGCGATGGATCTGGTCGGCGGCGGCTCGGTCGACCACTTGGTAGCGGACTTCGGACCGCTGCCGCCGCGGCTGGCCGCAGAACTGCTGAGCCAGCTGCTCGGCGCGCTCGACAAGATCCACACCGCCGGCGTCGTGCACCGTGACGTGAAGCCGGCGAACCTCCTGCTCGAGACGACCGGAACCGCGCGCCCCATGCTGCGGCTGAGCGACTTCGGGATCGCGATCGCGCTCGGCGAGCCCAGGCTGACCGTCCACGGCACAGTCGTCGGTACGCCCGGTTATCTGGCACCGGAGGCTCTCGCCGGCGCGGCACCATCTCCCGCCCAGGACCTGTACGCCGCCGGCGTCACCGCCTGGCAACTCCTGACCGGCGCCGAGCCCCCCGAACGCGGAGCCCCACCACCCCCTCCAGTCGACGCCGACGACCCGATCTGGACCGTCGTCACTGCCCTGACCAGCCCTGATCCGTCCACCCGACCCGAGTCCGCCGCCGCAGCTCTCGCCGACCTCGCGCCGACCCTCGCCGAGCCACTCGTACTCCCCGTACGAACCCCCGACGGCGAGGTGGTCGAAGTCTTCAACCACCTCCCGCCGCTCCCACCCCACCACACCCAGCCCCCGACCGCCCCAACCCTCGAGCTACCTCCCGACCCACCCTCAGCGCCCGACGCACCAGCACGTCCAGCACCCGAGCGAGCGGTG
>DASSDE010000199.1:0-3004 GCA_035697365.1 Kribbella sp.
TGGCGGTGATCAGTTGCTTGTACTTCGGGTTCGCGTCGATGTACTTCTTCAGGTTCGGCGCGTCCTTCTCGATCAGCGGGGCCAGGTCCTGGAACGCGCCCTGCTGGCCGTACACCTCGGTCTGCGAGATATTCGCGATCATCGCGTCCTGCACCTTGCCCGAGCTGAGCGCCAGGTCGAGCTGCTGGAAGTAGCCTTCCTCGGGGCCGCCGTCGATCGTCTCGACCTTGACGCCGGACTCCTTCTCCAGCTCGGGCAGCCAGTTGAGGTCGTCGAGCCAGGCCTTGAACCGGTCCGGCAGCCGGTAGCTGAACTGCGTACTGGACCCGCCGCCTGCTCCGTCGTCACTCTGGCCCGAGCAGGCGCCGGCAGCCAGGCTGATGACCGCGACCGTGGCGAGGGCACGGGCGAACCGCATCTTCGGCATCTGGGGTACTCCTTCGCGCTGGAATTTCCTTCGAGGCAGGCGGGCGCGCGGCGGCGGAGTTCACCCGACCCCGGCACCCGGACGGCAGCTGACTGCCGTACCCCCATCACCTGCAACTGGCTGAAGACTGTGCCGAGCACGCTACTGCGCGAACTCCACCCTGTCTAGCGTTTCGCGCAACAGCTGCCCCAATTCCTGCTCATCTCGCGCAATTTCTGCCGAATCCGGCGCGCGCCACGCCCCTCCGACCCCACCCGGAGCCCATTTCGCGCATCCCGCGCGCAGTCAGGTCAGGCGGTGGTGAGGGCGGCGGCGTGTTTGCCGGTGGTGAGGGATTGGCCTTGGTCGATCATTTGTTCGGCGATCCGGTCGACGGCGTGGGAGAAGGCTTCGGAGTTGTCGGGGTCCCAGTCGGTGAGGCGGTCGAGCATCCAGATCCGGAAGGCGCCGACGAAGCGCTGGAACATCTCCAGGCCAAGGGTGGTGAAGCGGTAGTGGCCGAGGGTCTCGGACAAGTAGCCTTCGGCAACCAACTTGGTGGCGAGCGGTTCCAGTACGCCGGGCGGCATCCGGAGGTCACCGGTCATCTCGGCCAAGGTGGCGGACCCCTGCTCGGCGCCGCCACGGAACACGCGCATGATCAGCCAGGCCTCGGCGTGGCTGAGTGGGAGTCCGGACTGGGCGAGGACCTCGGGTGCGGGATTGCGCTTGTGGTGCCGTACGACGAGAGCCGCGAGCTTCTGCAGTTCGTGTTCGGAGTCGAACGACGACGGCGCCGCGAAGTTCTCACCGACCTCGGCGGCCGCCATCCGAGCGGTGTCGCGGAGTGGAACCTCCTTGAGCAACAGCGCGGTGAGGAAGCCCAGCCCGGCCACCGGCACCGCCCACAAGAACACGACGTGCAGCGAGTCGGCGTACGCGGCCGTGATCACCGACCGCGCCGCCTCGGGCAATGACCGCACGCCGTCGACCGTTGCCGCGATGCGTGGATCGACCTGCGCGGTCTGCGCAGCGACGCCGAGGTTCTGTGGCAGCTGATGGGCGTAGATCGACCCGAAGACCGCGACGCCGAACGAGCTGCCCATCGTTCGCAGGAAGCTCACGCCGGAGGTCGCGACCCCGAGGTCGGAGTAGTCGACGGTGCTCTGCACGACGACCGTCGGCACCGGCATGCACGCGCCGACCCCGAGTCCGAGCACGATCATGAAGCCCGCGGTCTCGAGGTACGACGTCTGGTTGTCGAGGCGGGAGAGCAGGAACAGCCCGACCCCGATCAGTACGGTCCCGCCGATCGGGAACAGCCGGTACCGCCCGGTCTTACTGATCACTTGACCGACCGCCACCGACGCGACCAGCAGCCCGCACACCAGCGGCAGCATCTGCAGCCCGGACTCGGTCGCGGAGGCGCCGTGCACGAACTGCAGGTACGTCGGCAAGTACGTCACGCCGCCGAGCATCGCGAACCCGATGATGAAGCTCAGTAACGAGCAGACCGTGAACACGCCCGACCGGAACAAGCGCAACGGCAGCAGTGGTTCGGCGGCTCGTCGTTCGGCCAGGACGAACAAGCCGAGCGCGATCACCGAACCCACGATCATCGCGATGATGACGGTCGAACCCCAGGCGTACTCGTTGCCGCCCCACGTGGTCACCAGCGTCAGTCCGGTCGCGGCCGCGCCGATGAACAGGATGCCCAGATAATCGATCTTCGGACTGGTTGCCGCCTTCACCGACGGAAGGGTGATCGAGGCAACGACCAGGACCACGATGCCGAGCGGGATGTTGACGTAGAACGCCCAGCGCCAGCTCAGGTGGT
This sequence comes from Kribbella sp., assembly GCA_035697365.1. GTDB lineage: Bacteria > Actinomycetota > Actinomycetes > Propionibacteriales > Kribbellaceae > Kribbella. The sequence continues at coordinate 2,244 of DASSDE010000199.1, forward strand.
CGACGAACAGCCCACCGAGCAGCGGGCCGGCGACCGTGGACACCCCGAACACCGAACCCATCACGCCCTGGTACCGGCCGCGCTCGCTGAGCGGCACGACGTCCGCGATCACCGCCATCGCGGTCACCATCAGGCCGCCGGCGCCGAGTCCCTGGATCGCGCGCGACCCGACCAGCCAGAGCATCGAGTGCGACATCCCGCAGAGCGCGGAGCCGGCCAGGAACAGTACGACGCTGAGCAGGAACATCGGCTTGCGCCCGTACAGGTCGCCGAACTTGCCGATCAACGCGGTCATGATCGTCTCGGCGAGCAGGTACGACGTCACCACCCAGGACAGGTGGTTGGCGCCGCCGAGGTCGCTGACGATGGTCGGCAACGCGGTCGCCACGATCGTCTGATCGAGCGCGGCGAGCAGCATTCCGAGCATGATCGCCACCACGACCGCGTTCCGGGTGGCACGTCCGACGGGCTGAGCCTCGGTCTCCATGAGCCGAATGTAGTCATTCGTCGACTTTCCGTGACCACGAAACGACGGAGATCCGGTGAAGAAATCTCTGTCCGTAGGATGGGTGGGTGCCGTCGACATTGCCCGAGGGGGAGGTTGCGCCCCGGGACGGGGCGTTGCCGGATGTTGCCCTGCGCGAGGCTGCCGCGCGGCCGTTGGGGTTCTACCTGCATGTGCCGTTCTGTGCGTCGCGCTGCGGGTACTGCGACTTCAACACCTACACCGCCAAGGAGTTGGGCGGCGGTGGCTCGCAGGC
>DASSDE010000200.1:0-2498 GCA_035697365.1 Kribbella sp.
CAGAGTGCGGCCCAGGCGCACCGGATCGTCACCGAGTCGTTCGCGACCGGTGGTGCGCGGGCGTACCACTTCCGCCTGCTCGCGACGCTGGTGGAGTTCGGTCCGGCCAGTCAGGCGGAGCTCGGGCGGCGCAGCTCGATCGACCGCAGCGATGTGGTTGCCGCGCTCAACGAGCTCGAGGCCGAGGGGTACGTCGAGCGCAGCCCGGACCCGGCCGACGGCCGCCGCAACATCATCACGATCACCACTGCCGGCAAGCGGCACCAGCGCCGACTGACGAACCTGGTCGGCAAGGCGCAGGAGGAGATCTTCGCGCCGTTGTCCGCCACCGACCGGACCCGCCTGACCACGATCCTCGGCAAACTCCTGGCGTACCACCAGGAATAGAGGTCTGCTGCGACTCGCTGTGCGACGGCCGACGGGCCGGACGAGGTCAGGCGGCCGGCAGTTGGGCGCGGAGTGCGGCCTGGGTCCGGCGGACGCGGAGCTCGCGGGCGTGAACGCGGCGGCGTGCGGCCCGGGAGATCTTGCGCTGTTCCTCGGCGACGATCGGCGACTTCGGCTGCATCGGGTTCACATCAACTCCGATGCACGGCCGGCCCGTTTGGTTCCGTACCGGCCCGAAATCGGGTTGTTCGGCGCGGAAATGGGGCGGCTGGGCGATACCGCGGTTCCGTGCGGCGCCGGGCGTTGGTAGAAAGGTAACGGGCGCGCCGGGCGCGCCGAAGCCAGCGAGGAGGAGTCGTCGACGTGACGAATGCAGAGTCATCGCAGTCCGGAGCCCCGTCTGAGGCACTGTCGAACCTGATGCACGAGGAGCGCCGGTTCGAGCCGCCCGCCGACCTGGCCGCGAACGCGAACCTGAAGGCCGACGCGTACGACCGGGCCGCGGCCGACTTCGAGGGGTTCTGGGCGGAGCAGGCCAAGCGCCTGACCTGGGCGCAGGAGCCGACCGAGACGCTGGACTGGAGCAACCCGCCGTTCGCCAAGTGGTACGCCGACGGCAAGCTCAACGCCGCGTACAACTGTGTCGACCGGCACGTCGAGAACGGTCTCGGCGACAAGGTCGCGTACTACTTCGAGGGTGAGCCCGGCGACACCCGCGAGATCACCTACGCGCAGCTCAAGGACGAGGTCAGCAAGGCCGCGAACGCGCTGCTCGAGCTGAACGTGAAGGCCGGCGACATCGTCGCGATCTACATGCCGATGATTCCCGAGACCGTGGTCGCGATGCTTGCCTGCGCCCGGATCGGCGCCCCGCACACGGTGATCTTCGGCGGCTTCTCGTCCGAGGCGCTGAAGGACCGGATCCTGGACTGCGACGCCCGCGTCGTGATCACCTCGGACGGCGGCTACCGCCGCGGTGCACCGGCGGCGCTGAAGCCGGCCGTGGACGCGGCGCTCGAGGACTGCCCGGACGTACGCAACGTCCTCGTGGTGAAGCGCACCGGCCAGGAGACCGCGATGGCCGACGGCCGCGACCTCTGGTGGGAGGACTTCGTCGGCAAGCAGTCGGCCGAGCACACGCCGGAGGCGTTCGACGCCGAGCACCCGCTGTACGTGATGTACACCTCAGGCAGTACCGGCAAGCCGAAGGGCATCCTGCACACGACCGGCGGTTACCTGGTCGGCACCGCGTACACGCAGTGGGGTGTGTTCGACCTGAAGCCGGACACCGACGTCTACTGGACGGCCGCCGACATCGGGTGGGTCACCGGGCACAGCTACATCGTGTACGGCGCGCTGGCGAACGCGACCACCTCCGTGCTGTACGAAGGCACTCCGGACACCCCGCACCAGGGCCGCTGGTGGGAGATCGTCCAGAAGTACAAGGTCTCGATCCTGTACTGCGCCCCGACCGCGATCCGGACCTTCATGAAGTGGGGTTCCGACGTCCCGGCGAAGTTCGACCTGTCGACGCTGCGGGTGATCGGGTCGGTCGGCGAGCCGATCAACCCGGAGGCGTACGTCTGGTACCGCGAGCACATCGGTGGCAACAAGGCGCCGGTCGTCGACACCTGGTGGCAGACCGAGACCGGGATGCACATGATCTCGCCGCTCCCGGGCGTGACGGCCGGCAAGCCGGGCGCCGCGATGAAGGCGATCCCGGGTGTGTCGGTCGACGTCGTGGACGACGCCGGCAAGTCGGTACCGGACGGATCGGGCGGCTATCTGGTCATCACCAAGCCGTGGCCGGCGATGCTGCGGACGCTGTGGGGCGACGACCAGCGGTTCGTCGACACGTACTGGTCGCGTTGGCCGGGCGTGTACTTCGCGGGTGACGGCGCGAAGAAGGACGAGGACGGCGACCTGTGGCTGCTCGGCCGCGTCGACGACGTGATGAACGTGTCCGGGCACCGGCTGTCGACGACCGAGATCGAGTCCGCGCTGGTCTCGCACCCGAAGGTCGCCGAGGCGGCGGTCGTCGGCGCGTCCGACCCGACCACCGGTCAGGCGATCGCCGCGTTCGTGATCCTGCGCTCGGAGGCCGGTGACGG
>DASSDE010000201.1:0-2294 GCA_035697365.1 Kribbella sp.
CGACGTCGTCGATCGGGAGGTCCGTGGACCCCGTGTACCGGTTGCCGTGATGCCATGCGGTCCGGCCGTGCCGGGCCAGCACGATCGTGGTTCTCATGCTCGGTACCCCCGACGGTCGAGTTCGGCGACGAATTCGCCGTACAGCGTGTCCAACCGGTCGCCGCGCGGCTCCAGGACTCGGTCCACACGAACCAACTCGCGCGCAGTGCCGGTGAGGTCGGTGCCGCCGGACGCCGCAAGCACAGCCATGCCGTACGCCGGATCCGGTACGGCGGGAAGCTCTACCGGTACGCCGAGGACGTCGGCGCGAAGTTGGTTCCAGTAGCCGCTCCGCGTGGCGCCACCGGTGAGCGAGACCGAGCGAACCGGATCCGCCCCCAACGATTGGAGGTGTTCGAACGCGAGTCGCTCGATGAACGCGACGCCCTGGAGGATCGCGGTATACGTATGCAGGTCGTCGGGCGTGCTGCCGAGGGTGAAGCGCTCCGCTTGGGGTGCGACGAACGGGAACCGCTCACCGGTCTTGGTGAGCGGGTAGGTGACGGCGTCGATCGGCTCGGCGGCGCGGTCCAGGGCGTCGAGGTCGGCGCCCGGCAGCAGTTCGCTGAGGAGACCGGCGCCAGTACTGGACGCACCGCCGGGAAGCCAGCCGCCGTCGGGGTGGCGGTGGCTGTAGACGGCGCCGGTCGGGTCGTTGAGGAGGTCGGCGCTGACGCCTTTGAGGACCAGCGTCGTCCCGAGAACGGAGTTCCAGGCGCCCGGAGCCAGCGCGCCGGCGGCGATCTGGGCGGCGCAGCCGTCGGTCATGCCGGCGAAGACCGGGATGCCCTGCGCGGTGCGGCCGAGCTCGGTGCCCGGGCGGACGACCTCGGGGAACGCGGCAATCGGCAGGCCGAGCTTGTCGAACGCGGCCGTCGGCCAGGCGTCCGCGATCAGGTCGTACCCGGTCTTGAGCGCGTGGCTGGTGTCGGTGGCGACCGCATGACCGACGAGGTGTGCGGCGACGAAGTCGGCGCTGTGTACGACGCGGCGATCCGTCAGGTCCAGGTCGAGGATCTTCGGCAGCGCCCAGGTCGGTTGCATGCTCGTCGACCAGCGCGCCGGATCGGCGTCCACGATCTCGTCCCGCCGGGCGGCCGCGCGGGCGTCGTCGTACATCAGGGCCGGGGTGACGGGCCGGCCGGAGCGGTCGGTCAGCAGGAAGGTGCCGGAGGTGGAACAGATCGCGATGCCGTCGACGTCCTCGGTTCCGACCTCGGCCACGACGGCGTCGACGGCGGTGAGCCAGGACTGCGGGTCCTGCTCGTGCCGGGCGCCGTCGCGGTGGCTGGTGAGCGGCCGCGTTGCACGGGACAGAACACGGCCCTTGGAATCGGCCAGGACGGCACGCACACTTTGCGTGCCGAGGTCGAGCCCGATCCAGCCCACGAAACGCCTCCCAGGTGAGTGTTATCTAGGTTGATAACATAACACCAGAAAACGGTAAGAACGCGCCAGCCCCCTGACCGAAGACGGTCAGACAGACCTCGACCCCCGGACGCCGGGGCGCGCGGGGGCCGGAAACCGAGAGTAGATCAGGAGTGCATCAGGAGCAGGCCCGGGTCGACCGTGGCGAGCTCCAGCCGGCCGGCGTCGACCGCGCCGTACGCACCGATCGGGCCACTGCTGCGGCGACCGTTCCGGTTCAGCCAGAAACGCCAGCCCTTCGGGGCTGCCGGCCAGGCGGGATCCGGCTGCCAGCCGACCGGTGGGCGCCAGCTGGCGCTGGGCGGCTCGGGCCAGTCAGGCGGCGAGTTGAACTTGTGCACGAGCGGGTCCCTTCGAGAGCACAGCGATCCGCTGCCGGCGGTCTCTACCTGACGAATCAACGATCCGGCGCACCGAAGGTCACGGCTAAATCTTCGTAAAGTTTCATCGGTGCACAGGCCTCATCCCACCACCGAAACAGCGCCCCGGCAACCGTTCTCTCACCAGCCGGACTGCACATGCATCAGCACCCGAACCCGCTCCCCCATCCACAGCCCCAACCCAAGTTGTCCACAGCAACCACCCTGGTTATCCACAGTAGATGCGTGTTATCCACAGGCGTTACTCGTCGTACAGGCGGGTGTGCGCTCGGTGGTTTGTGGTGAGGGAGTCGGTGAGGGTGTGGCCGAGGGAGCGGTAGGCCTCGAAGTCCCATTCGTCGTAGAACTGGTCGCCAGTGGTTCGGCGCGGGAAGTCGGCGTGTTCAACCGCGTACTGCTCGAGGTCCCAGTCGAGCTGGCCGGCCAGGACTGCCTTCACGAAGAAGA
>DASSDE010000202.1:0-2975 GCA_035697365.1 Kribbella sp.
CAAGCGGCACTCGTACGCGTACCCGGGCTATCGGTACGACGTGCCGCCGCGGCCGCGGGTGATCGAGGACCTGGTCGAGGGCGGCACGCTCGCGTTCGTGATCACGATCGGGGGCCTGCGCATTCTCAGCCTGAGTACGGCCAACTTCGACCCGAACGCGCTCCGCGACCTGCAGGTCGACGTGGTCTTCGCGGCGCCGGGCGGCGAGCCGGGCATCACCGACCGCCTGCTGCAGACGATCAAGCCGGTACGGAAAGTGATCGCCACGCACTGGGACGACTTCGACAAGCCGCTCGACGACCCTGGAGTCCCGTGGACCGACCTGGCCCCGCTCCGCGCATCGGTGGAGAAGACCGGCGCCGAGCTGATCGTCCTCGATCACCTGCAGAAGCTCACGCTTTGACGCGGTAGTGGTAGCGCGAGACGGTCTGGAAGCCGAGGTGGTCGTACAAGGTACGGGCCGGCTCGTTGTTCTCCAGGACGCTCAGCCAGACCCACTCGGTCGTTGCCGCCTGCAACAAACCGCGGATGACCGCGGAACCGAGGCCCTGGCGGCGGAAGCGTTCGTCGACGGCGAGGCAGTACAGCCCGGCCGTGTCGTCGACGAGCGCGAGCCGGCCGATCGCCTTCGCCTGCAGGCCGTCCGTGACGGTCGCGTAGAGCGCCTTCCCGCGGGCCAGGATCTGCGCCGCCGCGGCCCGCGTCTCGGTGCCGCCGCGACCGTCGACGTTCCACCAGCAGTCCATCCAGCTCTCGGACGGCGTGCTGGAAATATTCACCTCGACGGCGGTCGCCGGCAGCTTCGCCAGTACGTCGGAGGTCGGGGCGCACTGCACCAGCGTGGGGTTACGCACGGCGTACCCACGCGCTTCGAGATAGCTGTCCAGGTCGCTCGGTTGGACCGCGGAGCTGATCTGGAACGACGGCGCGATATCCTGCGCCGCGTACAGGTTTTCCACGTACTCCAAGGCTTTGTCGAGATCGAACGGCGCGCTCTTCGGCAGCACCGAGTTGGCTCGCAGGGTCACGCCAGCGTTGTGGCGGACCAGCCAGCCGTCCAGCTCGGTGCTGTGTGCGGCGGGCCAACCCTGGTTCATCAACGAGTCCATCTGCGCTGCGGCGATCATTTCACCAAGCGTAGAACCAGCCGGATCGAATTGCAATGAAATGGATGATTATTCACTACGAACGGATCGCTGCCACGGCATCCGCGAGCAGATCGATGCCCTCGACAACTTCCGCGCGGGTGAGTGATCCGTACCCGAACACCAGCCCGGCCGGCCCGTTCCCGCCGACCCAGTACGGCGCCAGCCCGTAAACCCCGAGCCCGCGCTCCAGCCCCGCCGCCCGCAAGTCGTCCTCGGCCAGGTCCGGCGGCAGCCACGTCATCACATGCAGTCCGGCCGACACCCCGACCGGCTTCAACTCCGGCAACCGCGCCGCGAGCCGCTCGACGAGCGTGTCCCGCAGCGTCCGGTACCGCGGCCGCATCCGTCGCAGATGCCGGTCGAACTCGCCGCGCGCCACGAAGTCCGCGAACGCCAGCTGGTCGAACACCGGCGACCCGCGATCGTCCATCAGCTTCGCCTCCGCCATCGGCTCGACCAGCCACGGCGGCAGGATCAGCCACCCCAGCCGCAGCCCCGGCGCCAGCGTCTTCGAAGCGGTCCCGGCATACGCGACCCGATCCGGCGCCAACCCCTGCAGCGCGCCGATCGGCTCCCGGTCGTACCGGTACTCCGCGTCGTAGTCGTCCTCGATCACCAGCCCGCCCCACGCCGCTAGCGCCGCTCGCGTCTCCGCCGAGGCCACCGCCCCGGTCGGGAACTGATGTGCGGCCGTCACGAGGACCACGTCAGCGCCGGAACGCTCCAGCGCGGCCACATCAATTCCGCCCTCGAGCATCGGTACGCCGACCACCTGCAGCCCGGCCGCCTTCGCCACGTCGCGGAGGTCGTTGTCGGACGGATCCTCCACGGCAAGACACCGGCGCCCCTGCGCAGCCAGCACCTGCAGCAACAGGCGCGATCCCTGCGCGAAGCCGTTGCAGATCACCATGTTCTCCGGCCGCGCCGCCGTACCGCGAACTCGGTTGAGGTAGTCCGACAGCGCGGTCCGCAACTCGATCGTCCCGCGCCCGTCGATGTAGGCCAGGCTGCGGTACGGCGTCTCGTTCAGCACCCGGCGTACGGATCGGAGCCAGGCGGCGCGCGGGAACTGGGACACGTCCGGCCGGCTGTAGCGGAAGTCGATCCGGGGCGGACCGGACAACGTTTTCGGAGCGGCCGCCGGCTCGACCACCCTGATGTCGGCGACCTGCGTGTACCCGCCGCCCCGGCTGATCAGATACCCCTCGGCGACGAGTTGCTGGTACGCCTCGACGACCACGCCGCGGGACAGGCCGAGGTCCTGCGCGAGCGCCCGCGTCGACGGCATCACGGTCTCGGCGCGCAGCAGTCCGGCCCGGATCCGGGTCCGGATGCCGCTCTCGAGCTGCTGGTGCAAGGGCACACCGTTCTCGCGGTGCAGCTCGACCAGGAGCTCGCCGGTTCCGGAACTGGTCCTCATTCGGCTCACGGAACTGGACCTTATCGACGGACCCCCTGCGCTGTCAGGCTCGTGATACCACCGATCCAAAGGGGAGTTGGACACGATGACCGAACTGCTGCGGACCGGCGACGCCGGCTACGACGAGGCCCGCACCGTCTGGAACGCGATGATCGACCGGCAGCCGGCCGCCATCGCCCGCTGCTCGACCACCGCCGAGGTGGTGGATGCGGTCCGCTACGGCCAGGAGCACGACCTGGAGATCGCCGTCCGCTGCGGCGGGCACAGCATCGCCGGACACGCAGTACCGGAGGGCGGGCTGATGATCGACCTGACGCCGATGAACGCGGTCCGAGTGGATCCGGTCGCTCGCCGCGCGTGGGTGCAAGGCGGCGCGATGCTGGGCGAGCTGGACAAGGCGGCGCAGG
>DASSDE010000203.1:0-2315 GCA_035697365.1 Kribbella sp.
CCCGATGAAGTTGATCTCGGTGGAGATCACGTCGATCGTCGGTACGTCGAGGTTCTCGCCGTACCCGACCACGTAGTAGTTTCCGGCCCGGCGCAGCATCGCCACGCCCTCCGCGGTGGCCCCGCCCTCGCCGACGAAGTCGACCACCGCCTCGGCGCCGCGGCCGCCGGTCAGCTCCAGGACCTGTCGCACCTGGGTGCCGTCGGCAACGATCCCGTGGTCGGCGCCGATCGCGACCGCGAGCTCGACGGCGGCCGGGTTCCGGTCGACCACGACGAGCGTCGCGGCCGAGATCGCCTTCAGCACCTGGATACCGATGTGACCGAGTCCGCCGGCCCCGATCAGTACGCAGACGTCGCCCGGGCGCAATGCGGCGGCCGCCTTGCGGACCGCGTGGTACGCGGTCAGCCCCGCGTCCGCGAGCGCCGCGACATCGGCCGGTTCGAGGCTGTCGTCGATCTTCACCACACTGCGCGCCGTGGTCCGCAGGTACTCGGCATACCCGCCGTCGGTGTCGATCCCCGGGAACTGGCTGTTCTCGCAGTGCACGTCCTCGCCGAACCGGCACGCCCGGCACAGCCCGCAGGTGATCAACGGGTGCAGGATCACCTTGTCGCCGGGCTTCACGTTGGTGACGGCGTCCCCGGTCGCGTGCACCCAGCCGGCGTTCTCGTGCCCGATCGTGTACGGCAGCGCGACGCCGGACTTCTCCGCCCACTGCCCCTCGAGGATGTGCAGGTCGGTCCGGCACACCCCGGCGCCACCGACCTTCACGATCACGTCGAGCGGGCCTTCGACCTTCGGCTCTGGTACGTCGGCCAGCTTCAGGTCGGTGTGGTAGCCGACGACTTGGACCGCTCTCATGTCGTACTCCCGTATCTCGTAGCCAGCAGTCCACGACAGAAGTGCGCGTTGCCTTCCATCGAGATCCGTACCGATTTCGCGAACCGCAGCCGGAGCGGTACGTCCTCCGCCGCGAGCGCCCGACCCTCCTCGTCCACCACGAGCCGGGCCGCCGGGCCGGCGCCGAGCCCGATCGCGGCCCGGCGCCGGAGCAACGCCTCCTTGTGCGAGCTCTCCGGTACGTCCGCGAGCGTGACCAGGTGAAGATCGTCCACCGTCACGTCGGTCGTCCTGAGTAGTTGCTCGGCGCACCGTTCCATCGCGGCGGTGTGGGCCTTGCGATGGAAGATCTCGCGTAGTTCGTCCAGGCTCTGTTCTGCCTCGACGCCGAAGGTCCCGACGTACCCCGCCTCCGCCGCCAGGCCGGCGTTGATCTTGTCCGAGTCGTGGTGGTCGTCAAGCTGGACGACCACCTGCCCGATCCGCTCCACCCGCCGGAGGGCATCCAGGGCGTCGGACGCCATCAGGTACGCGAAGTTCGGCGAGCAGAACGAGGTCGGCAACCGGAGATGTACGGTCACGTTCCCGTCCTGGATCCGGACCGAGCGGACGAAGCCGAGGTCGGTGATCGGCTCGTCCAGCTCGGGGTCCATCACCGTCGACAGGGCCGCGAGGACCCCGTCGGACAGTGACGTCGTGGCGACGGCGATCATGACCGCGCGCCCGCCGCGACCTCGGCAGGGGCGTCGCCAGCGTCCGTCGGCAGCCGCAGTTCCTGCGGTACGTCGAGGTCGTACAGCGCGGCCGCGTTCAGGCCCAGGATCTTCTTCTTCTGGGCCGTGGTGATCGGGGCGTACTCGGGCAGGTCGTCGGGGATCTGGAAGTCCACGAACTTCTCCACCAGCCACCTCGGCGTCCACAACGCGTAGTCGCTGGCGAACAGGATCTTGTCCTCGCCGAGCCAGTACAGCAGCTCGCCGATGATCTGTGCGAAGTACTTCGGCCGGGCGTGCACGAACGGCATCGCGACCGCGAGCCCGCCGTACACGTTGGACTCCTGGGTGGCGATCCAGCAGAAGTCCTCGAGCCGCGGCAGGCCGACGTGCTCGACGACGAAGTTCAGGTCGAGGTAGTCGGTGGCGACCTTGTCGATGTCCGCGACGTCGAACGCGTCCCGGTCCAGCGGCCGGATCGTGGGGCCCTTGTGCACGTGGACGTTCTTGATCCCGAGCTTCAGGCATTCCTCCAGGTACCGGCGCGACCACGGCTCGTCGAGCTTGTAGCCGCGCGAGTCCCCGTGCCACTCGGCGGTGTAGAGCTTCACGCCCTTCAGGTTCATCCGCTCGGCGTCCCGGCGTAGTTGCTCGAGGCCCGCTTCGCCGTTGCGCGGGTCGTAGGCGTGGTTGTACGTGAGCTTGCCCGGATGCGCCTTGGTCAGCCCGAACGCGTCCTCGGTCTGGCCGAACCCGGTC
>DASSDE010000204.1:0-3534 GCA_035697365.1 Kribbella sp.
GCGACCTGGGACCAGCGCGTGACGACCAGGCTGAAGTGGATCCCGGAGTGGAACGACTACTCGCTGAGCCAGCTGAACGCCGACGGCTTCACGGTCAAGAAGCGGACCGCGAAGGACCGCGGCTGGATCTCGGTCGACCAGGGCAAGCGGGCCTCCGGGCTCGGGTACGTCGGCGGGGTGAGTGGCGGCTTCGCCTTTGGGCTCAGGGATTTCTGGCAGCGGCACCCGACGCAGCTGGACATCCGGAACGCGGCGAGCGACGACGCCGAGGTGACCGTCTGGCTCTGGTCACCCGCGGCCGGTGCGATGGACATGCGGTTCTACCACGACGGCATGGGCGAGGACACGTACCCGGAGCAGTTGGACGCCCTCGAGATCACGTACGAGGACTACGAGCCCGGATTCGGTACGCCGTACGGCATCGCGCGAACAGCTGAGCTCACGTTCTGGGCATTGGCCGCAACGCCGACGGCTGCGCGGCTAGGTGACCTCGCGGACCAGGTGCGGAAGCCACCGCAGCTCATCAACCCGGTGGACCACCTCGTGACCACCCGGGTGTTCGGCGGCCTGTTCAGCCCGGTGGACCGGTCCGTACCGGCGAAGGAGGCGATCGAGGATCACCTGGACTTCCTGTTCGACTACTACCGCGGGCAGGTGGAGTCGCGGCACTGGTACGGGTTCTGGGACTTCGGCGACATCATGCACACGTTCGACGAGGACCGGCAGGTATGGCGCTACGACGTCGGTGGGTACGCCTGGGACAACTCAGAGCTCTCACCGGACCTGTGGCTCTGGTACGCGTTCCTGCGGTCCGGGCGTGCCGACATCTTCCGGTTCGCGGAGGCGATGACGCGGCACACCGGTGAGGTCGACGTGTACCACCTCGGCCAGTGGGCCGGCCTGGGCACGCGGCACGGCGTCCAGCACTGGGCCGACAGTGCCAAGCAGCAGCGGATCAGTACGGCAGCGTACCGGCGGTTCTACTACTACCTGACGGCTGACGAACGTACTGGCGACCTGCTGTCGGAGCTGGTCGACTCGGACAAGACGTTCCTGGTGCTGGACCCGCTCCGCAAGATCCGGACCGAGCCGTACACGCCTGACCCGCACGCGCTGTCCATCGGCCTCGGGACGGACTGGAGCGGTCTCGCGGCCGCCTGGCTGACCGAATGGGAGCGGCAGGGGCCGAAGGCCGCGGTGGCGAAGGGCAAGCTGCTCGGGACGATGGAGACGATCGCCGCGATGCCGAACGGCTTCGTGACCGGCAGCGGGCTGTACGACCTGGACACCGGCCGCTTCGCGCCGGTCACCGAGAAGATCGTCAGCGTGTCGCACCTGAGCGCGATGTTCGGCGAGGTGGAGATGTGCGCCGAGCTGATCGACCTGGTCGACATGCCGGCGTTCGAGGCGGCCTGGCTGCAGTACTGCCGCCTGTTCAACGCGACCCGGGCCGAGCAGACCGCCGAGTGCGGCGCGTACTTCGGCAACCTGATCCTGCGGCAGGGCCACGCGCGACTGACGGCCTACGCCGCGGTCCGCCTGAACCGCGACGACCTGGCAGCCCGCGCGTGGCACGAGTTCTACACCGGCGACGGCTACGGCCCGAACGTCCCGTGGAGCGCCGAGGACGTCACCACCACCCTCAACCCCACGAAGTCCGCCAAGTGGGTCTCCACCAACACCACGGCCCTCTACGGCCTGTCCGCCATCCAAACCCTCGCCCTCACCGGCGACCGAATCACCAACCCCTGAAAGGTCAGCCGACCTCGGCCATGATCTCGTCGGAGACGTCGAAGTTTGCGTAGACGTTCTGGACGTCGTCGCTGTCTTCCAGGGCGTCGATCAGGCGGAAGATCTTGCCGGCGCCGTCGGCGTCCAGCTCCACCGTCATCGACGGGACGAACTGGACGTCGGCGGAGTCGTAGTCGATGCCGGCCTCCTGCAGCGCGGTCCGGGCCGCGACCATGTCGGTGGCCTCGGTGACGACCTCCCAGGACTCGCCCAGGTCGTTGACCTCGTCGGCGCCGGCCTCCAGGACGGCCTCCATCACGTCGTCCTCGGACAGGGACTTGCCGTCCTGGTCCTTGGCGACGACGATCACGCCCTTGCGGTTGAACAGGTAGGCGACCGAGTTCGGGTCGGCGAGCGAGCCGCCGTTGCGCGACATCGCCGTCCGGACGTCGGCCGCGGCCCGGTTCCGGTTGTCGGTGAGGCACTCGACGAGCATCGCCACGCCGTTCGGGCCGTAACCCTCGTACATGATCGTCTGGTACTCCGCGCCGCCGGACTCGGCACCGGATCCGCGCTTGATCGCGCGGTCGATGTTGTCGTTCGGGACCGAGGTCTTCTTCGCCTTCTGGATGGCGTCGTACAGGGTGGGGTTTCCGCCAGGGTCGCCACCGCCCATCCGGGCGGCCACCTCGATGTTCTTGATCAGCTTCGCGAAGAGCTTGCCGCGCTTCGCGTCGATGACGGCCTTCTTGTGCTTCGTGGTGGCCCACTTGGAGTGGCCTGACATGGCGAACCAACCCTTCTTACTTCTTGCGAACGTCTAGCGGCCGCGGACCAGCTCGGCGAAGTAGCCGTGCAGCCGCGCGTCCCCGGTCATCTCCGGATGGAACGACGTGGCCAGCAACCGGTCGTGGCGAACCGCGACGATCCTACCCGTGGCGGGGCCCGACCTCACCGTCGAGAGTACCTGCACGTCCGCACCGACCTGCTCCACCCACGGTGCCCGGATGAACACGGCGTGGTACGGCGTGTCGAACTCCGCGCCCAGACCGGGGAAGTCGAGGTCCGCCTCGAACGAGTCCACCTGCCGCCCGAACGCGTTCCGGCGGACCGTCACGTCCAGCCCGCCGAGCGTCTCCTGGCCGCTGATCCCGCCGGTGATCCGGTCGGCCAGCATGATCATCCCGGCGCAGGTGCCGAACACCGGCATCCCGTCCGCGATCCGCTTCTGCAGCGGCTCGAACAGCTCGAACGCCCGCGCCAGCTTGTCCATCGTGGTCGACTCGCCACCCGGCAGTACCAGCGCCTCGACCTGCTCCAGCTCCGACGGACGGCGGACCGGCCGCGCGTCGGCGCCGACCTCGGTCAGCATCGCGACGTGCTCGCGCACGTTCCCCTGCAACGCGAACACGCCGATCACTGGCTTGCTCACCGCGGTTCCTCCTTGTTCACGTACTCGGTCTCGCCGACCAGCCGCACCTCGTGCGGGCCGATCCAGAGGATCTGGAAGATCCCGGTACTGCGGCCGCTGGGCGCGGCGATCCGCGCCGACTCCAGCTCGTCGAACTCCAGCGGCCGCTCGCCCCACGACTGGAGGCGGTACGCGACCCGGCGGACGACGTCTCCCGGCGCGATCGGCATCGTCGGCGGCGGGCCGAGCCGCACGTTCCCCTCGGGGAAGGTGACCAGCAGCTGGATCCGGCCGCCGGTCTCGTTGGCATACGCCTGGGCGTCGGTCTGGCTGGCGTAGACGCGCGGCGCGGCGTACTTGTCCGGGACGGCCTCCCAGACCAACTGCCGGAC
>DASSDE010000205.1:0-3372 GCA_035697365.1 Kribbella sp.
ATCCCCGGGGAGCTGCTGGGCGCGTTCGTCCAGCTCGGGCTCAAGGTGAAGAACGCCAAGGTCACGAACATCGACCTGGACAAGGAGAAGAACTTCCCGAGCGGCAAGGACCCCGACTACAAGGCGATGCAGAAGATCGTCCAGAAGTCGCTGAACCCGCCGGCGCCGACCACCAAGCCGACGGTGAAGCCGACCAAGAAGCCGACCACCAGCACCTCGAAGAAGCCGACCCCGAAGAAGACCGCCACCACCCCCGGCACCGCGGAGAACCTGGCCGACGCGTGCGCCTACAACCCGAGCGAGACCGGCACCGGTAACTAGGGTGCGTCTCCCAATTCCACGCCGTAGCGAGCAGGTGCTCGGCGGAGTGCCTCGGCGAGCGGGAGCGGAGGGTTCGATGTGGGTTTCATCGTGCCCTTCGCTCCCGGTCGGCGAGGTGCCCGCCGAGTGCCGCGCAGTAGGCGTGGAATTGGGAGACGCACCCTAGCCGACCGCCCGCGTGAACCCCTCCGGGTGAAGGATTGGACCAAAATGAAAATTGGTCACATCTGGGGGTGACTGTGAGGCGTTCGTTGGCGGTGGTCGCCGGGGTCGCGATCCTGGCGAGTGCGGGATGCAGTAGCAGCAAGCCGGAGAGTGCTGACGCGCCCTCTGCCGGCAGTACGGCGACGAGCGCGCCACCACCCAGCACGACCGCGCCGAAGCCGAAACCGACGCCGACCCCGGTCGCGCTCTCGGTGCCGATGTACCAGCGGGCGCTGACGAACGTCGAGAAGGTCCTGAAGCCGAGCGTCGCCCGCGTGATGAACGCGCAGACGGTGGCCGCCTTCGACGCGAGCCGCAAGCAGCTGGCCGCCGCCGTCCTCATCGAACGCGGCGCGCTCGCGAAGATCACCCCGCCGCGCGGTCTGGTGACCGCGCATCCCGCCGTCCTGGACGCCTTCGACGCGTACGCCGGAGAGGTCAGTACGCAGCTGACCGAGGCCGGCGCGACGAAGACCGGCTGCGGCTTCCCGAAGTCGCTCGACGTGCGGCTCTACCAGGCCAAGAGCGGCGTTCGGACCGCGTTCGCCGGGCTCGCGCAGAGCGTCCAGAAGTCGATCGGGAAGGGCGTGAAGTTCGGCGCGCTGTCGGTGCCGGCCAAGCCGGTCGCACCGGCCGTGATCGGCGGCCGTGGCAAGAACGGCGACGTGTTCCAGCGTTCGGGCTCGCGAGGCCCGGCATCGCTCGCGATCACCAACGCGGGCAGCGACGTGGTGGTCGTGGTGGCACCGAGCAGCCCGAAGGCACCGCAGGCCTCGATCTACGTCCGTGCGAACAGCAAGGCGACGCTGCGCGGGATCCGCGGCGACTACTGGGTCTACTTCAAGTCCGGGACGAACTGGGACGCGAAGAACCACCGGTTCACCGAGGACTGCTCGTACTCGAAGTACGACGACCGGTTCGACGGCTCGTACAACTGGACGATCAGCCTGACGAAGACGCCGTACGGGAACGCTCCGACCTCGGAGACGGAAGCCTTCTGAGCCGGTCGGCCCGGCCGGATGAGATCCTGTGCTGATGCGTACGACGTACCGGATGCGGGCGGGCCGATTCCTCGGGATCCTGGCCGCCGGGCTGATCATTCTCGGGGTGGCCGCCGTGCTCTGGGCGTTCGGGCTGCCCGCCGTCGCGGTGTCGGTGTTCGTCACCCTCGGCGGGCTGATCACGCTCGCCGGGCTCTGGATCCTGGCCCGGCCGCCGAAGGTCGCGCAGCTACGCGACCGGGAGATCGAGGTCCGCGGCGTACGGACGGCCTGGACCGACATCACCGAGGTCGGCCGGGTCGACACCACCCACGGCGAGGCGATCGTGCTGCGCACCAAGCTGGCCGACCAGCCCATCCTGCTGCCGGTCTCGTGGCTGGCGCCCAAGCAGGTCCCGACGCTGGAGACCGTACTGCGCGACAAGCTGAACGCCGCCCACGGGTACACGATCTGGGACGGAACTGTTCCGGAGGACACCGGCAGCGCAGAATGATCCGGTGCTTTCCTTCGAGCTGTCGTACGACGAACTCCTGACCTACCAGGGCACGAACCCGCGGCCCACGGACTTCGATGCGTTCTGGGACAAGGCGCTGCTCGCCCTCGACGAGGTCCCGGCCGACGCGGAGTTCGTCGACGCCGACGACTTCCCGCTGACCAGGGCCGTCGCCCAGCACCTGTACTTCACCGGCACCGGTGGCTACCGCGTGCACGCGAAGGTGGTGCGTCCGGCCGACCCCGCGGGGCCGGCCGTGCTGCTGTTCCACGGGTACGGCGGCGAGCAGCCGAAATGGGTCGACCTGTTGCCGTACGCGGCCCGCGGGTTCACGGTCGCGGCACTCGACGTCCGCGAGCAGGTCGGTTTCCGTACGCCGTCACAGGCGGCGAACAGCTTCTCGCTGCACCATCATCTGGTGCACGGGCTGGATGACGGGCCGGACGGGCTGCTGTACAAGCACGTCTTCCTGGACACGCGCCGGCTGGCGGACATCATCGGCGCGCTGCCGGAGGTCGACGCGGCGCGGATCGCGTCCACCGGGTGGAGCCAGGGCGGCGGGTTGTCGCTGGTCGCGGCGGCGCTGACACCGACGATCAAGTACTGCGCGAGCGTGTACCCGTTCCTGTGCGACTACCAGCGGACGTGGGACCTGAACCTCGAGACGTCGCCGTACGACGAGATCGTCACGTGGTTCCGCAAGCGCGACCCGCGGCATCTGCGGCAGGACGAGGTGTTCAACACGCTCGGGTACATCGACGTTCAGCACCTGGCTTCACGAATCCGGGCCGAGGTCACGCTGTTCGTCGGCCTGGAGGACCAGATCTGCCCGCCCTCCACGCAGTTCGCCGCGTACAACAAGATCCAGTCTCCGAAGGAACTCCGTCGCTACCCCGACTTCGGCCACGACGACCTCCCCGGAGCCCACGACGACATCCACCAACTGATCACCACCAAGCTCTGACTACAACAGAAACCAGTAGTTCTCTGTCTCTCCTTGAGTGGCCCGGCCGCCACCCAAGGAGGTGTAGAGCTTCTGCGCCGGCGTGTTGTACGCCCCCGTGGTGAGAAACATCTTGGCAGCCCCCAACTCCCGCCCCGCAGCCATGAACGCAGTAACAAGCCCCCGCGCAATCCCTTGCCTGCGGTGCGATTCAGCAACTTCAACCTGATGCAAGTAGACCATCGACGTACCATCAGGCCGCCCGATCCAGGCCCCCCAACACCACCCAGTCACCTCCTCGTCCTCAGTAGCCACAAACACCAAAACCCCCGGCATCCCGAGATAATCCGCACCAGCCTCACCCCCCATAAACTGCCCCACAGCCCGCCCAAGCAACTCACCATCCGGGA
>DASSDE010000206.1:0-3279 GCA_035697365.1 Kribbella sp.
CGCCGTCCGGCCCTTGAAGGGCTGATCGAGCAGCTCCGGATCGATCCGCCACTCGCCGCGGACGCCTTCCACGACCGCCCGCTCCCCCGCCTCGCCGGCGTCCAGCGGCTCGCCCGGGCAGGCAGGGCCCTTCGCCCGCAGAAGACCCATCGACCGCAGCCGTTGCTCGTCGCGGATCCGGAGCGCCTGCGCGAGCGGGACCGGCGGGTCGTCCGGATAGATCCGGGACGCCAGGTCCCAGAGCCGGTCGCGGCCGTCGCGACCCGCGATCGCCACCTCACCGCGCTGCATCATGAACTCGAGCAGCTGCGACACGTTCCGGTTGTTGGTCCAGCCGCTCGACTTCCACGGTGTCACGCAGGTGTCCGGCAGCTCGCGCATCACCAGCGGGCCGTCCTGACGCAGCCGCTCGAGGATGTCGAGCCGACACCCTTCGTTCGCCAGGACCCAGTCGCGGCGGTACTCCTGCCAGTCCAGCGGCTCGCCGTCGGTCGGCCACGCGTCCATCTCGGCACGGAACAACGCCAGCGTCTCCGGCAACCGTACGAATCCGCGCAGCTCCAGCAGCTCAAGCGACGCGAGCGCGTCCGCCAGCTCCGCGGGGTCGTACGACGAGCCGAGCCTGCTCCAGGTCACGAGGTCCGCATTCGGTGCGACGTACGCGGTCTGGTCGAGCTGCAGCACGTTCAACCCGCGGACCACGTCGAACAGATCCGCCGGCCGGTCCCCCGTGAGCAGCTGCGCGCGCACGGCCAACCGCCGCGCGTCGCGTCTGGAGAGCTGCTGAACGGTCACAATCTGAGCCTAAGCGGCCCCGGGGACAGTATTCTTGGGAAGGACAGCCGAGCGGGTGGGGACCTGGGCTCGGATTCAGGGGGTCTTTGTGGCGGTACGTAGTCGGGCGTTTCTGTTCTGTGCAGTGCTGGTGCCGGCGCTGCTGGCAGCCGCGGGCTGCTCGGCCGCGAACGGCTCGGACACGCCGCCTGGATCCGGCACGGTCATTCCGACGCCGCCGATCGTCGTACCGAAGTCTCCCGGCACCCTCAAGGCCGCGACCACCTGTGCCCGGTCCACCGAGTCGCTGCCGACGGAGGCGGGCGCCGACGGTGTCGAACTGACCGCCAGCACCGATCCGAGCCGTACGTCGCTGCTCCTGAAGAACACCGGCAGCCTGACCGTGGTCGTCGTACCGGACGCGCAGTTCAGCAGCCGGTTGACCGTCGCGTCGTACGCGAACCCGAAGGACGCGGCATCCCGGGCCGCGCTGATCGCCGTGAACAACAGCGGCGGCGCCATCGCGCCCGGCATCCCGCAGTACACCCCGAAGGGCCAGGTCATCACGCTGCCGCCGCACTGGGCGATCTGCGCGCTGACTGACAACGTGCAGGAGACCGCGAGCGTCCGTTATGTGCAGGACCGGGTGTCGAGCGCCAAGTACTTCGTCGCGAAGGCGGTCGCCGACCAATTGCTCCGCAAGGTCAGCTCGAAGCGGAGCGGGCCGACGCTGATCCGCTGTGCGCGCGACACGTCGACCACCGTGGCGACGAACACGACGCTGACCGACATCGAGCTGTACGTCGAGATCGTCGGCCCCCGCTCCGGCTGCCGGGCCGGATACCAGGCCCTGCTGGACGGGGACGAGCGGGCTGCGGGGCAGCTCGGCGCGACCGTACTGAACCAGCTCGGCAGCGCTCCCCGGCTGCTCCCGAACAGCGCGCTGCTCAGCACCACCGCCGGCCCCTGAGCCGTCGCGTTCCGGCCCAGGGTCGGGTCCGGGTCCGGTCAGGGGAAACTCCACTGCCGTCGACCCCGCCGGACCCGCAGACTGGAGTCCTACCGTTCGACCCTCGGAGGATCTCAGCCATGATCGGCTTCATCATCGCCGGACTCGTTATCGGAGCACTCGCCCGGTTGTTCACGCCCGGGAAGCAGAAGCTCGGTCTGCTCGCCACCCTGCTGCTCGGACTCGCCGGATCGGTGATCGGCGGCGTGATCGCCAGCGTCCTCGGCACCGGCAGCATCTTCGAGCTGAACGTTCTGGGCTTCATCGTCGCCGTGATCTCGTCGGTGATGCTGGTCGGCACCGCCGAGTCGCTGGCCGCCAAGCACAAGAACTGACCGCACCGGAATCAACCGAGCAGGACCCAGAAGCGCCGTCCGTCAGACGTCCTCGTTGATCGCCATCGCCGGCCGTGGCTCACGGCCCGGCGGCTGCGGCGGCCGGGGCAGCAACGGGCGGCGCTTCCGCAACGTCCGGACGGCCGGCTGGGTCGCGCTGACCGTGACCTCCTCGCCGGCGTGCCGGAACGTCATCACCGCGTCCGGCCCGTCGTGCACCGTGTACTTCACCGCGACCGGATCGATCTCGACCTTCAGCCGGACGCCGCGCCAGCGGACCGTGAAGCTCAGCCCGGACAACCCGAGCGGCAGCGCCGGATCGAAGGACAGCATGCCGTCCTGGTCCCGCAGGCCGCCGAAGCCGGCCACCAGCGCGCTCCACGCACCGCCGAGCGAGGCCATGTGCAGGCCGTCGCCGGTGTTGTGGTGCAGGTTGCGCATGTCGATCAGCGCGGCCTCGTACGCGTAGTCGTAGGCGAGGTCAAGGTGGCCGACCTCGGCCGCCATCACCGCCTGCACGCACGCGGACAGCGACGAGTCCCGGACCGTCAGCCGCTCGTAGTAGTCGAAGTTCCGCGCCTTCTCCTCGTCGGTGAAGGCGTCTCCGCACCAGTACGTCGCGAGCATCAGGTCGGCCTGCTTCACCACCTGGGTGCGGTACAGCTGGAAGTACGGCGCGTGCAGCAGCAGCGGGTACTTGTCCTTGTAGCCCTCGAAGTCCCACACGGCGTACCCGGTGAAGCCCTCGGACTGTGGATGGACGCCCAGATCCTTGTCGTACGGGACGTAGACGGCGTTCGACGCGTCCCGCCAGGACGCCTCTTCCTCGGCATCGATCCCGAGTTCGCGCGCGCGGGCCGGCAGCTTCGCCGCGATCTCGGCCGCGAACCGCAGGTTGCGGGCCGCCATCAGGTTCGTGAAAACGTTGTCGTCGGCAACGGCGCTGTACTCGTCCGGACCGGTCACACCCGGCAGGTGCCAACGGCCGTCGCGATCGTGGTGGCCGAGCGACATCCACAGCCGGGCGGTCTCGACGAGCAGCTCCAGCCCGACCTCGTCGAGGAAGTCCTCGTCGGCGGTCGCGCGGTAGTAGCGCATCACCGCCTCCGCGATGTCGGCGTTGATGTGGAACGCCGCCGTACCGGCGGGCCAGTAGCCGGA
>DASSDE010000207.1:0-10252 GCA_035697365.1 Kribbella sp.
CCGAACCTGCACGAGATCGTCCAGCAGGTGATCCCCGAGGCGCACGTCGTGTACGCCGACAACGACCCGATCGTGCTCACCCACGCCCGCGCGCTGCTGGCCAGCGGACCAAAGGGCCGGACGGCCTACCTCGACGCCGACATCACCCAGCCGGACGCGGTGCTCGGCACCGACGAGGTCAACGACCTGCTCGACCTCAGCAAGCCGGTCGCGCTCAGCCTGGTCGGCGTCCTGCACTCGCTCGCCGACGACCTCAAGCCGTACGAGATCGTCAGCAACCTGCTCGCCCCGCTGGCGCCCGGATCGCTCCTGATCATCTCGCACGCCACGCAGGACTTCGCGCCGGAGATGTGGGACCGCGCGGTGCAGGGCTACAAGTCCGACGGTGGTGGCAACGCGCAGGTCCGCAACAAGGAGGACGTGACCCGGTTCTTCGACGGCACCGAGCTGATCGATCCGGGCGTCGTCTCCCCGATCCGCTGGTTCCCCGACGAGGAGACGCAGCGCAGGGTCGACTCCGGTGAGTTCACCGACATCATGTGCAGCCTGTGGTGCGGAGTCGGTCGTAAGCCCTAGTGTCCCGGAGCCGTCGATGGAGCGCGAGGCGTATCCGCACCACCTGGAGATCACCCTCCGGTGGAAGGACAACGACGTCTACGGGCACGTCAACAACGTCGAGTACTACAGCTTCTTCGACACGGTCATCAACGACTTCCTGATCCGCTCCGGCGGGTTGGACATTCACCGCGGCGGCGTGATCGGGCTGTGCGTGGACTCCCAGTGCACGTTCAAGCAGGCGCTCGAGTTCCCCGGGGTGGTGGACGCCGGGTTGCGCTGCGGTCAGCTCGGCAACTCCAGCGTGCGGTACGAGATCGCCTTGTTACGTGCGGATTCCGCGCAGCCGGTCGCGACCGGGCGGTTCGTGCACGTGTTCGTGGCGCGTTCCGATCGGCGGCCGGTGCCGGTGCCGGATCGGATCCGTACGGCCCTCGAAGGGATCATGCGATGAGGGTGCAGGGTGCCGTACTGCGCGAGATGGGGCTGCCGAAGCCGTACGCGGACTCGCGACCGCTCCGGGTCGAGGAGCTCGAGTTGGCACCGCCGGGGCCCGGGGAGTTGCTCGTCCGGATCCGTGCGGCCGGGCTGTGCCACTCGGACCTGTCGGTGATCGACGGGTCCCGCCCGCGGGTGATGCCGATGCTGCTCGGGCACGAGGCCACCGGCGAGGTTGTGCAGTCCGCGGCCGAAGGGTTCGCGCCGGGTGATGTCATCGCCTGCGCGTTCGTCCCCGCCTGCGGCAACTGCGCCCCCTGCGCCGACGGCCGCCCCGCCCTCTGCGAACCAGCAGCCGCCGCCAACACCGCCGGCACCCTCCTGTCCGGCACCCACCACCTAACCAGCGCCCACCACCCAACCAGCCCACATCCACCCGTGGCAGACGCCGCTGACCGCCCACTCGTGGCGGACGCCGCTGACCGCCCGCCTGGGGCCGACTCCGCCCGCCGGCAACCCGGGGCTGAGGTTCACCATCATTTGGGTGTTTCTGGGTTTGCCGATCATGCGGTGATCTCGGGGCGTTCGGCGGTGAAGATCGACCCATCGCTCCCACCACAGATCGCCGCCCTGTTCGGCTGCGCAGTGATGACCGGTGTCGGCGCGGTGGTCAACACCGCACAGGTCCGCGCAGGCCGCAGTACTGCAGTCTTCGGACTAGGCGGCGTCGGACTGTCCGCTCTCCTCGGCGCCGTACTGGTCGGAGCCCACCCCATCGTCGCCGTCGACGTCATCCCCGCCAAGCTCGAGCTCGCACGGGAGCTGGGCGCAACCGCAGTAGTGGACGCCCGCGACCCCGACGCCGTAGAGCAGGTGCGAGCGGCAACCACCGGCGGAGCGGAGTACGCCTTCGAGACCGTCGGCAGCGCGAACGTCCTCGAGCAGGCGTACGCAGCAACCCGCCGCGGCGGGACCACAATCACCGTCGGCCTACCGCACCCGTCCCAAGCCTTCAGCGTGCCCGCCGTCAGCCTGGTCGCAGAGGAACGTACGGTGAAGGGCTCGTACCTTGGCTCATCGGTGCCGTCCCGCGACATCCCGCGCTACGTCGCCTTGTACCAGGCCGGCCGCCTCCCCGTGGACCGGCTGCTCACCGCGACCGTCGGCCTCGACGACCTGAACCAGGCCTTCGACGACCTGGCCGCCGGTACGTCGATCCGTCAGGTGCTGCTCTTCTGAGAGGGTGCCTGAGAACTCTGCAGGTTCTCGGCCGCCTTCTGGAAGGTGTCCTCGTTCCGGTCGCGCGCTTCGGCGGTGTAGTTGTCGCCGAAGAACTCCGCGGTCGCGATCGGCCGGATCTCCAGCTGACCGGACGTCTGCGGGTCGCCGGCGGTCTTGGCATCCGCCGCGATGCACCGCCAGCCCCATTCTTCCGCCTCTTCGCGGGACGCGACCTCGATCAGGCAGAATCCGGCGATCAGCTCCTTGGTCTCGGTGAACGGGCCGTCGACCACGCGCCGCTGACCCTCGTCGAGCTGCAGCCGGAAGCCGTGCGAGCTCGGCAACAACCCGTCGCCGGCGAGCAGGATCCCCTTCTCCGCCATCTCGGCCATCACCAGGCCCATCGCGGTCAGGCCCTCCGCGCTCGGCGGCTGCCCGGCCTCGAACTCCTCGCTGCCCTTGAACACCATCATGAAGCGCATCGGACCCCTCCCAAGTCGGCGTTAAATACCGAGACGAATCTATACAGCGGGCGGGGGTTTCGGGCAGGCTACGCACAGTACCTTCGCGCACACCGCTCGTGAAGATGTCAAGTGAGGCACGCCGAAGTACCTGAGGAGTTCCCGCCCCATGACCACCCGCCCCGTGAGTATCCGTTCCCTGAATCGTTCCCTGAACCGCCGCCGGATCGGTGCGCTCGCAGTCGCCTGCACGCTCGCCTTCGGCGCCTTGGCCGTCGCGCTCGGCAGCCAGGCCGACGCCAAGCAGCCCACTCCGCTCACCCTCGACCAGGTCCTCGGCCAGGAGCTCCAAGGCCGCACCGCCCTCGGCCGCGTCGAGTCCCGGCTCGCCGAGGTCGCCCAGAAGAACAAGCTGCCCACAGACCACCTCCGGCAGATCCTGACCAGCGACAAGACCGCCTGGCTGGATCAGGGCGGCAGGCTGTTCTACCGCGAGCCGATCGCAACGATGGTCGAGCGGAAGGCTGACGTCGCGGCCTCCCCGCGCTGGGCCAAGGCCGCGGTCCCGGCAGCCACCGGTCCCGCGTTCGAGCTGCACAGCAAGTCCGGGTCGAACCGCGTCATCTACCTCGACTTCACCGGTCACACGATCACCGGTACCGCGTGGAACGCCAACGGCAAGCCCGCGACGGTGAACATCACGCCGTACGACACGGACGGCAACACGAGCAACTGGAGCACAGCCGAGCAGGACGTCGTGCACGATGTCTGGGCTCGCGTCGCCGAGGACTACGCGCCGTTCGACGTGGACGTGACCACACAACAGCCGACCGCGGCGGCGATCGACCGATCCGGCGCGTCCGACCAGCAGTACGGAACGCGCGTCGTCATCGATCCGACCACCTGGTACCAGTCGGGTTGCGGTTGCGGTGGCGTCGCGTATGTCGGGGTGTACGACAACACCAGTCAGCACGCGTACTACCAGCCGGCGCTCGTGTTCACGAAGGGCGTCGGGACCGGCGCGAAGAACCTCGCCGAAGCCGCAGCGCACGAGGCCGGGCACAACGTCGGGCTCTCGCACGACGGCACTGCGTCCGTCGGGTACTACGCCGGGCACGGCGCGTGGGCGCCGATCATGGGCGTCGGTTACTCCAAGGCGATCAGCCAGTGGAGCAAGGGTGAGTACTCCGGAGCCAACAACGAGGAAGACGACTACGCAGTCATCGGCCAGAACGGGCTGACGCTGCGTGCCGACGACCACGGGAACACCACCGCCGCTGCCACTGCGCTGTCGCTCGGGGCCGCCGCGAAGGGTCTGTACGAGAAGGACTCCGACGTCGACGTGTTCGGGATCGACCTGAAGGCGGGGACCTTCAAGTTCGCTGCGAACGCGGCCGCCTCGGGTGCCGACCTGGACATCAAGCTCGAACTGCTGAACGCGTCCGGCGCCGTCGTCGCCACCGCCAACCCGGCATCCGGCCAGTCCAGCGCCGCCACGCCGACCGGGTTGAGCGCGAGCCTCAGCAAACAGGTCGCCGCCGGCCGCTACTACCTGCGGATCGAGAACTCGGGCTACGGCAATCCGCTGAACACCGGCTACTCGACCTACGGCAGCCGCGGCGCCTACACCGTCCGCGTCACCGCCGCCTGACCCACGATCCACCCGGGGCCGCCGATCCCACCGAGACCGACGGCCCCGGGCTTCTCTGTTTGGGGGGAACCGCCCATCGGGGGGATTGTGAGGAGGAACGTGTTGTGAACAGACTCCGCCGTACTGGCGCACTTGCGTGTGCCGGTGCTCTTGCGTTCGGAGGGCTGGCTGTTGCCCTCGGCAGCCAGGCCGAGGCACAACAGACGCCGATCGACCAACTGCTCTCGCAGCCAGTCGCCGGTGGACAGGCGCTAGGGAGGGTGCAGTCGCGGTTGGCCGAGGTTGCCGCGCACAACGGGCTGCCGACCGATCAACTGCGGCAGATCCTGGCGACCGACAAGACCGCCTGGCTGGACGCCGACAGCAAGCTGTTCTTTCGCGAGCCAGGTTTGACGGCCGCGCAGAAGGCACCCGAAGCCTCACCACGCTGGGCGCGCACCGCGGTCGAGGGCGCCACCGGCCCGGCGTTCGAGCTGCACAGCAAGCCCGGCTCGAATCGCATCATCTACCTCGACTTCGACGGCCACACCATCACCGGCACCGCCTGGAACGCGTCGAAGGGTATCGATCCGGTCAACGTCTCCGCGTACGACACCGACGGCGATCCGGCCAACTTCAGCACCGCCGAGCAGGACGTCGTCCGCGAGGTGTGGTCCCGCGTCGCCGAGGACTATTCGACGTTCGACGTGGACGTCACCACACAGGAGCCGGCACAGTCTGCGATCGACCGGTCCGGTGCCTCCGACGAGCAGTACGGGACGCGAGTACTGATCGATCCCGACACCTGGTACCAGTCCGGCTGCGGGTGCGGCGGCGTCGCGTACGTCGGCGTGTACGACAACACGAGCCAGCACGACTACTACCAGCCCGCGCTGGTGTTCACGAAGGGCGTCGGCACCGGCGCGAAGAATCTCGCCGAGGCAGCGTCGCACGAGGCCGGCCACAACGTCGGGCTTTCGCACGACGGTACGTCGACAGTCGGGTACTACCAGGGACACGGCGCGTGGGCGCCGATCATGGGCGTCGGCTACTACCGCGGCATCAGCCAGTGGAGCAAGGGCGAGTACGCCGACGCGAACAACAAGGAAGACGACTACGCCGTCGTCGGCTCGCACGGCCTCGCCCTCCGTACCGACGAGGCGGGCGACACGACCGGCGACGCCGCAGCGTTGACGGTCGGTACGCCGGCGTCCGGGATCATCGCGGCCGAGGACGACACCGATGTGTATCGCGTCGATGTGAGTGCCGCAGGCAACTACACCGCGACGGCGAGCCCTGCTCCCACCGGCGGCAACCTGGACATCAAGCTGGACCTGCTCGACGGCTCGGGTGCAGTCGTTGCCTCGAACGACCCGGCCTCCGGCCAGAGCGACGCCGGTACTCCGACAGGGCTGGGCGCGAGTGTCACGAGCAGCCTGCAACCGGGCACGTACTACCTGCGGATCGACAACGTCGGGTACGGCGACCCCCTGAAGACGGGATACTCGACGTACGGCAGCCGCGGCGCGTACACGCTCGGCATCTCGCCTTCCTGAGCCCCTGTGGCTGGTCGGCCTCTGGCGGACCGACCAGCCACAGGCACCTAACCACCCCGCGTGAGGTGGGTGGTGGCAAGGTGGGCCAGGGCGGCTGCGTTGTCGGCGAGGACAGCGTCGTCGAAGCGGACGACGCTGGAGTGGTTCGACGGTGCCTCGGCGGCGGTGATGTCGTCGGGGCGTGCACCGACCATCGCGAACGTACCCGGCACCTCGCGCAGCACCATCGAGAAGTCCTCGGCACCCATCAACGGATTCGCCAGCTGCTCCACCCGTTCAACTCCGAACACCTCGGCGAGGACCGCGGACGTCTCCGCCGTACGCGCGGCATCGTTCACCGTGACCGGGTACTGCGGATCGAGCCGCGCATCGACCGTGCACCCGTGCGCCGCCGCGATCCGCTCGGCCAGCGCCGGCAGGTCGCGGGTGAGCTGCTCGAGCATCGCGTCGGACAGTGTGCGTACGGTCGCGCCGAGACGGGCCGAGTTCGGAATGACGTTGATCGCCACGCCGGCCTCGAGCTGCGTCACGGTCACCACCACCGGATCGAACACGTCGACCCGTCGCGTGACGTACGCCTGCAACGCCAGCACGATCTCGGCGACGACCGGCACCGGATCCACGGTCGTGGCGGGCATCGACCCGTGGCCGCCCTTGCCGTGCACGGTGATGTGCAACTGGTTCGAGCTCGCCATCATCGTCCCGGGCCGCAGCTGGAAGATGCCCTTCGCGGCCTGCGCCCAGACGTGCAACGCGTACGCCGCGACCGGCTTGTCGCCGGACGCATCCAGCAGCCCTTCGCGCAGCATGTAGCCCGCGCCACCGAGACCTTCCTCGCCAGGTTGGAACATGAAGATCACGTTCCCGTGCAGCTCGTCGCGCTGCGCGCTCAGGAGTCGCGCGGCGCCGACGAGCCCGGCGGTGTGCAGGTCGTGGCCGCAGGCATGCATGTTCCCGTTCTCAGCGGCGTACTCGAGCCCGGTCTCCTCTACGACCGGCAACGCATCCATGTCGCCTCGCAGCAGCACGGTCGGGCCAGGTGCTCCGCCGCGCAAAACGGCCACGACGGATGTCAGCTCGCGACCGGTACTGACCTCCAGCGGCAGTCCTGCCAGCGCGTCCATCACCACCTGCTGCGTCCGGGGCAACATCAGCCCGACCTCAGGCTCCCGATGCAACACCCGCCGCAACTCCACCAGCCCGGGCAGAATCCTGGCACCTTCAGCAACAAAATCCACGCGTACTCTCTCCAGCCACTCCGACCCACTCCGGCAGACCCCACCCACCCTGCACCTTCGGCCCCGCCGCCCGCCACCCGAGGCGCTGGCTCCTCGAGCCCAGCGGCGCCGACCTCGGCCGCGCTGGAGTCAGCGAGTCGGCGTGTAGGTCAGGATGACTACGCCGTTGCCGACCTCCGTCACGTCCGCGAGAGTCAGCTGGGTCGGTGCGATGTCCGGCAGCAGACGTTCGCCGTTGCCGACGACGAACGGGTGCACCCACAGCTTGAGCTCGTCGAGCAGACCGGCGTCGACCAGTGCGCGGCTGAACGAGCCTGTGCCGTACTTGAGCAGCGTCCCCTCGCGAGACTTCTTGAGCTCGGCGACGGCCTCGACGGCATCGCCGGGCAGGATCTCGGAGTTCCAGGTGGCGTCGGTGAGCGTGCGTGACGCGACATACTTCGGGAGCGGGTTGATCAGGTCCGCGAGTTCTCCGGGACGTCCGGGCCAGGACGCGGCGAAGACGTCGTAGGTCTGCCGGCCGAGCAGCAAGGCATCGGCTGACCGCAGCAACGCCGTTGCCTGTTCGTTGTGGGCGTCGCCCTGGAAGCCTTGCTGAGCACCCCAGAATGCCTCCCCGGACACCATTCCGTCGAGCGAGATGTAGGTCGATTCGATGACTCTCATGCCGCCGGAAGCTACCGCCCTGCATTGCGACCCGTCTTGTACGGAAACGCAGCCCGGCGGCCGCTCCGGCACGTCACAGCCCGAGGACGACGTTGCCTTGTGCGACCTCCGCTGGGGTGTGTCCGATGAACCGTCGGAGCGACCGGGTCAGGTGCGGCTGGTCGTAGTAGCCCGCGTCCGACGCCACCTCCGCGATCGTCCGGCCGACCTGCAACATGCGGACCGCGTACCGGGCGCGCTCGATCAGCTCCAGCGTCCGTAGCGGCAGACCGACCGCGCGCAGGAACCGAGCCTGCGCCGTGCGGGCCGGCATCGAACGTACGGCGCCGTACCGCAACTCCTCGATCACCGGATCGACCAGCAGCAGTCCCTCTCGCCGCAGCCGTTCGAGGAACACGTCGAGGTTCTGTGGCGTCGGCATCTCCCACGCGCGGCCGTCCAGGAGGATGCGCCCATCCGGAAGCATCGGCAGCACCGAGTCACGGAAGTTCGTCAACCGTGCCGGCGGGAACATCGGCAGGTACGTCCCGATCTGGAAATCCGCGCCGAAGTACTCGGTGTCCGCGGAACACACCACGGGTGTCGCCGACGTCGCCGGACCACGCAGGTGCACGGCCCACCGTCCCCTGATCCGGGCGAACCCGATACCAGCGGTCGCCGTCGCCAGCGAACGGAACGGTGTCGGACTGTCGCACTCCGCAGACCAGATCTGCCGCACCGGACCGGCCGGCCCACTGATGATGCGACTCTCCAGCCCCATGCCCGTCAGTGAAACAGAATTCCGCGGCCCCCGAAACGAGTCACCACCCACCACTCGACAACCGAGCGTCCTACGACGGAGCATTCGACAGCGGCCTGCGACGGAGGGTTCGACAGCGGCCTGCGACGGAGCGTTCGACAGCGGGCTGCACCGGCGTGGGTTCCGGCTGACCTCGATCGCCACGCCACTGACAGGACCGCTCCGACGGCCGTGCAGCGGTCAGGAAGCCCATGCGTCTGTCGCTCAACATCTGCTGAGCCCGGCGGCAGTGTGGGCGGGGCGTTGGACGGGCACGGCTTGCGGCGCGCCGCCGACCCGGGTCGGCGGCGTGAGGCCTGCGAGGGCGACGTGGGTTGAGGACGGGGTGACGACGGCTCGGAGCGGTTGAAAGGTGAGGGCGGCTTCGGCGGTGTGGACTTCCTGGTCAAGGTGGGTGAGGAGGGACTCGGCGGCGGAGCGGGACTTGGTGGTGGCGAGCTCGGGGTGGAGCAGTTCGTAGGCGTCGAGGTGGGTGAGGCCGGTACGGAGGATGGACTCGAGGTGAGGACGGGTGCCGGCGTCGGGCTCCAGCCCGGGGAGTCGGGTGGAGTTGTAGGCGAGATCGACCAGGAGGGGGAACTGGCCGGCGGCGGTTTGGCGGTTGAGGTCCTGCAGGACCTGTCCGCGGGGCAGTCCGTTGCGGCGCTCCAGCTCTGCGGTGAGGTGGCGGACGGCGGGGACGAAGGCGGGGTAGTACCCGCCGGAGCGGACGGAGTTGATGCCGGGGGCAACATTGTCGATACCTAGGTGGCGGATGTAGTCGTCGAGGTGGTCCTGTGCCCAGGATTCGGTGACACCTTCCTCGAGCTCGCGGCTGCCGGGCTGGATGAATCCTTCGCGGGCGGCGTCCTGGGTGGCGCCGGACGGTCCGAGGAAGTGGGCGTGCTCGTGGAGGAGGGTGGCGAGTGACTCCCGATAGACGCGCAGGGTGCCGACTGGGTGATCTTCGCCGGCGTGTTCGTACAGATGGCGGAGTGGGTCGAGGATCGCCTCGGTGTCGAGGTAGAGCGTGCCGTCCCAGTGCGCCAGGCCGAGCATCGCGCTGGACGACGCGACGACCTTCCCGTTCCACGCGGACTGGTCGGCACCTGCCAGAGCGCGGGCCGTCTCGCCGCTTACCGTCAGCAGGTCCTCGAGGGATGCCGGGGCCTGAAGAGTCGCGGTCACGAGCGCAGAGCGATGGAGAGCCGGACGAGCGAGTCGGCTGCGCGGCGGTACCTGACCTGCTCGTCCGGGGTCTCGGCGTGTGCTGCCAGGCGGCCGAGCTCGGTGATGAGCCAGTCTGCGCGCGCCTGGCGGTCGGCGCGGGTCGCTCCGGCATGCGGCGCTTCGGCATACGGCGCTTCGGCATACGGCGTCGTACCGGTGGTGTGTTCCATGAGGTGTCCTCCCGAGTCGTGAAGTCGGCGGAGAACATACGGAGATCGGCGCCGTTTCTACGGGGGACTTTTGGAACTGTGGATAACTCCGATCGCCACCAGCTCAAGGGTTAACCGCTCAGATGGTGGGTTGGCAGGCCGCATACGGGGTGTGAACCCGCCATCTCAGGGGTTGGCCTCTGAGATGGCGGGCAGGAAGCAGGTGCGAGCGCAGGCGGGCCGTGAGGGCGAGTGGGCAGGCGAGCGCGGGCGGGCGGTAGGGCAGCGCGGGGGCGGTGAGGGCGGCGAGGGTGGTGAGGGTGGTGAGGG
>DASSDE010000208.1:0-4227 GCA_035697365.1 Kribbella sp.
CGGCGACTGCGTGACGAGCCGGCCCTTGTCCAGGATCACGACCTCCTCGAGCATCGCGCTGACCTCGCTGACCAGGTGCGTGGAGAGCACGATCGTGCGCGGTACCTCGACGTAGTCGGCGAGCAGCATGTCGTAGAACAGATTCCGGGACGGGACGTCCATGCCGAGGTAACTCTCGTCGAAGATCGTCAGCGGCGCCCGGCTGGCCAGCCCGAGGACGACGCCGAGCGCGGACTTCTTGCCGCGGGACAGCTTCTGGATCTTCTTCGCCTGCGGTACCTCGAAGCGATCCAGGAGCTCGTCGGCCAGCTCGGCGTCCCAGTACGGACGGAGGGCGCCGGCGAGCCGGACCGCGTGCTTCACCGAGGCGCTGTCCGGGAGGTCGCCGGACTCCCGGATCAGGCACACCCGGCTGGTCACGACGGCATTCTCGTACGGCTCCTGGGCTGCGCCGAGGTCACCGCCGTCGATCAGCACCCGACCCTTGTCAGGGCGCCGGAACCCGGCCAGCGTGGCAGCGAGCGTGCTCTTGCCGGACCCGTTCCGGCCGAGCAGGCCGTGAATCTTCCCCGGCGCCAGCCGCAGGTCGAGCCGGTCCAGCGCAGGCACGTCGGCGAACCGTACCGAGAGATCCTCGGTCCGCACAGTCAAGGCGGTGCTCATCAGGCGTCTCCGTACGAACGGATGTGTTGCTGGATGTCTTTCAGTGGGATGCCGATGGCTTTCGCCTCGCGGATCATCGGGTCGACGACGTCGGCGAAGAACGAGTCGCGGCGGCCGGTGCGCAGCAGGTCGCGGGCGTTCGGCGCGACGAACATGCCGATCCCGCGGCGCTTGTAGAGGATGCCGTCGTCAACCAGCTGGGCGAACCCCTTCGCCGCCGTGGCCGGGTTGATCCGGTAGAAGGCGGCGTACTGGTTGGTCGACATCACCTGCTCGTCCTCGGCCAGTACGCCACCGACGATGTCGTTCTTGATCTGCTCCGCAATCTGCAGATAGATCGGACTCCGATCGTCGAACACCATCACCACCCCCTTCCTCGGTTCACTAGCCGAGTAGTGGACCGTAGCACCGCGGCAGGGTCATCCCGCCGCGGAGTACTGGGACTGCTGCAGGGACTTCTTCAGGGCCGGCACGGCCGGACCGACGCGAACCGCGAGCTGTGCCAGCCGGTCCTTGTGACGCGTGCGCTGATCCTTGGAGACGACCGTCCGCAGATCGGAGGTCGCCGCGAGAACGACAACGGACGCGTCCCGGAGATCGACGCGCGACACCAGGCGGGACGGCCGCAGCGTGTCCTGGGCGCTGCGCAGGACGTGCCGCCGCACCAGCGGATGCCGCAGCGCGATCCGGTCGGCCGGAATGATGCCGAGCACGCGATGCGGCTCGACCTTGATCAGGTGCGCGCGGGCGAGCTCGTCGCGGACCAGGCGGACGGGGGCGCCACCACGCCGGTCGATCCAGTGCCGCCAGCGCCGCGGACCGACGGCGCGCAGCTCCTCGAGCACGGCCGCGCTCACCGGATCCACCGGCGACGGAGCGTTCGTGACCCGGGCACGCCCGTTGTCGTCGTCGAGGTTCCCGTTGAGTTGCAGGTCGACCAGTACGGCCGCCCGCAACACCTTGCCCAGCTTCGATCGGGCCGTCAGGCGACCGCGCTGCGGATCGTAGGCCAGTAGGAAGATCCTTGCCGCCAAGGACTCCGGGCTTGCCGCGTTGCCGAGGGCAACTGTCTTCCGAGGCCGGGCCGGTTGCCGGGCCGACGTCGAACGCTCCGGCCGCCGCAGCGGCGTCACCACAGCTTTACTCATCGTCTTCCTCCTTGGACGGGCGTCCCGGCCGGCGTTGCCTGGTAACGCCGGACGGGAGACGGCCAGCGTCGGACAGGGCGCGACGGAGCAGGTACTCGATCTGGGCATTCGTGCTGCGCAGGTCGTCGTTCGCCCACCGGGCGAGCGCATCGTGCACCGCGGGATCCAGCCGGAGCAGGATCTTCTTCCGTTCTACGGCCACCGGAGGCTGCCTAGTACAAGGAGCCGGCGTTGACCACGGGCTGGGCGTCGCGGTCGCCGCAGAGCACCACCATCAGGTTGCTGACCATGGTCGCCTTGCGCTCCTCGTCGAGCTCGACCACCTCGTGCTCGGACAGCCGGTCCAGCGCCAGCTCGACCATGCCGACCGCGCCCTCGACGATCCGCTGCCGGGCCGCGACCACGGCGCCGGCCTGCTGCCGACGCAGCATCGCCTGGGCGATCTCCGGTGCGTACGCCAGATGCGTGATCCGCGACTCGATCACCCGGACGCCGGCCGCATGCACCCGCGCGCCGATCTCCGCCGACAGCTTCTCGGTGATCTCGTCGGTGCTGTCCCGCAGCGACAGGACGCCGTCGTCGGAGTGCACGTCGTACGGGTAGCTGTTGGCGATGTGCCGAACAGCGGTCTCGGTCTGGATCGCCACGAACTCGACGAAGTCGTCCACCTCGAACATCGCCTGCGCGGTGTCCTCGACCTGCCAGACCACGACAGCGGCGATCTCGATCGGGTTGCCGTCGGCGTCGTTGACCTTGGCGACCGCGGTCTCGTGGTTCCGGATCCGGGTCGACACCTCACGCCGCGAGGAGATCGGGTTCACCCAGCGCAGACCGTTCGTCCGGATGGTGCCGGAGTACCGACCGAGGACCTGCAGCACTCGCGCCCGGCCCGGCGACACCGCGGTCAGACCGGCGGCGACGAGCGTCGCGGCGAGCGACAGCAGGACACCGAGGCCGATCAGCACACCGTTCGCGCCGTTGACTCCGAGGATGATCACCACGATCCCCACCACCGCGAGCACGAACGCCAGTCCTGCCATCGGCCAGCCGTTCTGCTCGCCGCCGGCCCGCTCGGTCACCTTCGGCGCCGGCATCTCCACCACAACATCCGTCATCACAAGCTCCTCTCGAATAGCCCCAAGGTAGCAAAGTGATATCACATTTAGCAAGCGAGTCTGCAGCTAGGGGAGGGTGGCGCCGAGGGCCTCGAGGTGCGACTGCCAGAGAGGGGCGTGGGAGTTGGGGAGGGGGTCGATGGGGGACGGGCCCCAGGCGTGGATCGGGCGGATGCCGTGCAGGGCGTTGAGAAGCCAGGCTTCAGTGGAGTTCTGGAGGGCGTCGGGGGTCACCGCATGCTCGGACACCTCGACACCTTCGACCGCGGCGATCCGGCGCAGGAGTGCTGCGGTGACGGACGGGAGGAGCGGCCGGTCGGAGGGCGGGAAGCAAAGCATGTCGTCCTCCCACCAGGCGACGGCGGAGTACGCAGCCTCGAGCACGGTGCCGTCCGTGTCCAGCAGCAAGATCTCGTCCGCACGGTCGGGCGCGGACTCCTTGAGCTTGCCGAGCAACTCCAGGTCGGGTCCCTTCACCCGCGGCGCGGTCCGTGGATCCGGCCCGTCGTGCACGGCGACCCGCACCCGGCCCCCGATCGGCGGCGCCGGCCGCAACTGCACCGCCAACTCCCCCGAGGCCTGCAACTCGAACCGCGGGAACCACCGCCCGAACCCGGGCAACCGGCGCGCCTGCTCGTCCCAGAACGGTTCCGCGTCCACGCCCGCCGCCGCACACGAACCGACGAACCGCTCCCGATGCAGCTCCAGCCCCCGAACCTTGCCATCGGCAACCAAGAACGAGTCCGCCACCAGCAGCTCAGTCATCCAGCACTCCCCCAGCCCGGGCACCGACCGCAGCCGTTGCCTTCAGCACCATTTCGTCGTACTCCGCGACCGGGTCGGAATCGAGCACGATCGCACCCCCTGCTCCGATCACCGTCTGGTCCGGCGTCAGCACGGCCGTCCTGATCACCACACTCAGGTCTGCGCGCCCGTCCACGGTCAGGTAGCCGAGCGCCCCGGAGTACACCCCGCGCGCACTCGACTCCAGCTCGTCGATGATCCGCATCGTGCGGATCTTCGGCGCTCCCGTCATCGACCCCGGCGGGAAGCACGCCCGGACGGCGTCCACCGCTGTCACCCCAGCACGCAACCGTCCCCGTACGGTCGTCACCAGCTGGTGCACGGTGCGGTAGCTCTCAACCTGCATCAACTGCGGCACCGTCACGGTCCCGGGCACGCTGACCCGGCCGAGGTCGTTGCGGATCAGGTCGACGATCATCAGGTTCTCGGCGCGGGTCTTGTCGTCCTCGGCCAGCGCCTTCGCCGCGAGCTGGTCCTGCGCCGCGTCGAGGTCCCGC
>DASSDE010000209.1:0-4889 GCA_035697365.1 Kribbella sp.
GGTCTGGCCGATCGGCTCGCTGGCCACGCATCCGTTCCGGAACGAGAACGGCGTACTGCGCGGCCCCGGATCCTTCGACATGAAGGCCGGGCTGGTGATGGCGCTCCATGCGATCTCCGCAACGCCGTCGGCGAGTGTGACGTTGCTCGTCACCGGCGACGAGGAACTCGGCTCGACGTCGTCGCGCGCCCTGATCGAGGCCGAGGCCGCGGACTGTGTGGCGGCCCTGGTACTCGAGGCGTCGGCGGACGCCGGCGCGCTCAAGCTGGAACGCAAGGGCGTCTCGATGTACGAGGTACGGATCACCGGCCGCGCCGCACACGCGGGGCTCGAGCCGGAGCTCGGAATCAACGCCTCGGTCGAGGCCGCCCATCAGGTGCTTGCTGTGAGCAACCTTGGTGACGCCAGCAAGGGAACGACGGTAACGCCGTCCGCGCTGACCTCGGGCACCACCCGGAACACGGTGCCGGCCGCCGCCACCTTCTTCGTCGATGCCCGGGCCTGGGACGTCGAGGAACAACTGCGAGTCGACAAAGCGATGCAGGCGTTGCGGCCGGTGCTGCCCGGCAGTTCCCTGGAGGTGCTCGGCGGACCGAACCGGCCACCGCTCGAACGCAAGCTGTCCGAGGACCTGTACGTACGGGCGTCCCGACTGGCTGTCACGCTGGGGCTGCCACCACTGCGCTCGGTCGCCGTCGGTGGTGGATCGGACGGCAACTTCACCGCCGGGATCGGCACGCCGACCCTCGACGGGCTCGGTGCCGTCGGCGGCGGCGCGCATGCCGAGGACGAGCATGTCCTGGTCGACGAGCTCGCACCGCGGACGGCGCTGCTGGCCGCGCTGATCGCCGACCTGCTGGACATGCCATGACAACCCTTGGCTCGGCCAACCTCACTCCGTCGATCGCCGCCGCTGCAGACGCGGCGACCGCGGCCGGCGTTCACGTACGGGAGCTGCGGGAGCTGGCGGAGCTCGAGGAGGTCTACCGCCTGTACGACGCGATCTGGCGCCCGGACCCGAAGAATCCGCCGGTGACGACCGAACTGCTGCGGGCGATGACGAAGGCCGGCAACTACGTCGGCGGGGCGTACGACGGCGCCGAGCTGATCGGCGCCTGTGTCGGGTTCTTCTCGGCGCCGGCCGAGGTCGCCATGCACAGCCACGTCGCCGGGGTGTCGCAGTCGGCCCGCGGGCGGAACATCGGCTTCGCACTGAAGCTGCACCAGCGCGCATGGGCCCTGCGCCGGGGCGTCTCGACGATCTCGTGGACGTTCGATCCGTTGATCCGGAGGAACTCGTACTTCAACGTGGCCAAGCTCGCCGCGCAGCCGACGGAGTACCTGACGAACTTCTACGGCGACATGCAGGACGGGATCAACAGCGGCGACGACACCGATCGGCTGCTCGTCCGGTGGGAGCTGGACGCTCCGGCCGTCGGTGCGGCTGCGGTGCGGCGCGCCCCGGCCGTCGACGTACGGATGATGCCTGGAGCAACGATTGCCCTGGCGTGCGGCGCGGATGGTTGGCCGGAGGCCGGCGCTGACAGGTCGGACAGGTCGGACAGGTCGGACAGCACGGTGCTGGTTGCCGTACCGGCCGATGTCGAGGGTTTGCGGCATACCGATCCGGCCGCCGCGAAGGCGTGGCGGGTGGCGTTGCGGGAGGTGCTGGGCGGGTTGCTGGCCGATGGAGCGGTGGTGACCGGCTTCGACCGGGCCGGATGGTACGTACTGGACGCTGGGAAGGGATTGTCTTGATGAAGCTGACCGGATTCGAGCTGCGGCGGATCTCGATGCCGTTGGTGTCGGAGTTCCGGACCTCGTTCGGTACGGAGACGACGCGCGACGTGCTGCTCGTGCGCGCTGTCAGTACCGACGCGGAGGGATGGGGCGAATGCGTCGCGATGAGCGGGCCGCTGTACTCGTCGGAGTACGTCGATGCCGCGGCCGACGTACTGCGCCGGTTCTTCGTACCGGCACTGGCCGCGGTGGACTCCGCTGTGGGCGTCGGACCGGCGTTGAGCCGGTTCCATGGGCATCGGATGGCCAAGGCGGCGGTGGAGACTGCCGTACTCGACGCGGAGCTCCGAGCCGAGAACCGGACGCTGGCCCGCGAGCTGGGCGCCGTGCGGGATCGGGTGCCGTGTGGCGTGTCCGTCGGGATCATGGACTCGATCGGCGAGCTGCTGGACGCCGTCGGCGGGTATCTCGACCAGGGCTACCTGCGGATCAAGCTCAAGATCCAGCCCGGGTGGGACCTCGAACCGGTCCGCGCCGTCCGGGAGCGGTTCGGCGACATCCTGCTGCAGGTCGACGCCAACACCGCGTACACGCAGGCCGACGCCCGGCACCTGGCCCGGCTGGATCCGTTCGGGCTGTTGCTGATCGAGCAGCCGCTGGACGAGGAGGACGTGCTGGGGCACGCGGACCTGGCCCGGCAGATCAGCACGCCCGTGTGCCTCGACGAGTCGATCACGTCGGCCCGGGCCGCGGCCGCCGCGATCCGGCTCGGCGCCTGCGCCGTCGTCAACATCAAGCCCGGCCGGGTCGGCGGCTATCTCGAAGCGCGGCGCATCCACGACGTCTGCCTGGCCAACGACATCCCCGTCTGGTGCGGCGGCATGCTCGAAACCGGCATCGGCCGAGCCGCCAACATCGCGCTGGCCGCGCTCCCCGGCTGCACCCTCCCCGGCGACACCTCAGCGTCCGACCGCTACTTCCAAACCGACATCACCACCCCGTTCACACTGGACAACGGCCACCTCCCAGTCCCCACCGCCGCCGGCATCGGCGTAGATCCCCTCAAAGCCGAACTGGCCGCCGTCACCACCACCACCGAATGGCTCCCGCTCTGACCCCCTCTCGCCGAGCCGATCCATACGACTCGACGGGCCGGGCGGACGACTTAGGGTGAGGGATCGGGAGGTGAGCTGGTGACGAATCGACCGCGGGCCAGTCTTGGCCGGGTGCTGGACGATCTCGGCGCGACCCTGCTCGAGCTCGTCCACGGTGATCCGGACCGGCCGGCGGAGATCGGCGGGATCGTCATCCACGATCCACTCGACGAACCCGTACTGCCCTCGCACGCCCTCGTCCTCGGCGTCGGCCTGCACGAGCCGGACCGGATCGCCGACGTACTGCAGGATCTCGGACGCCAACGAGCCGCCGGGCTGGTCGTCCGCGCGCCGATCGCGGACCGCGAGCAGTTCGCCGGCGCCGTCGCCTCGTCCGGGGTCGCGCTGCTGGGGCTGACCCGCGGTGCGTCCTGGGACCAACTCGCCGTACTGCTGCGATCGTTGCTCGCCGACGGCGACGTCGGTGAGCCGGAGACGCTCGGCGGGATGCCGTCCGGCGACCTCTTCGCGCTCGCCAACGCGACCGCCGCGCTGCTCGACGCGCCGGTCACGATCGAGGACCGCAGCTCGCGGGTCCTCGCATTCTCCGGCCGCCAGGACGAGGCCGACACCGCACGGGTGGAGACGGTCCTCGGCCGCCAGGTCCCGCAGCGGTACTTCCGGCTGCTCACGCAGTACGGCATCTTCCGCGAGCTGTACCGCACCGACCGCCCGGTGCTCGTACCCCCACTGCCCTCCACCGAGGAGGACTTCACCATCCCGCGGGTCGCGGTCGCGGTCCGCGCCGGCGACGAGATCCTCGGCTCGATCTGGGCGGCCGTCCGCGACCCGCTGACCGCCGAACGTTCGCAGGCGCTCTGCGACGCCGCCAAACTGGTCGCCCTGCACATGCTGCGCATCCGCGCCGGGGCCGACGTCGAACGCCGGCTGCGCGCCGACCTGGTCAGCACCGCCCTGGAAGGCGGCGCCGGAGCGCGAGCAGCCCTGGACCGGCTCCGGCTGGCCGACCAGCCGCTCGTCGTCCTCGCGCTCGGGATCATCGCCGCCGACCCGCTCGACATCGGCGAACCCCCGGCCGGACCGGCCGGCGAGTCACTCGTCAGCCAGGCCGGGCTCGCCGGAGAGCGGCAACGGCTGGCCGATGCGTTCGCGATGCATCTCGGCGCCGTACATCCGCGGGCCGCCGCCGCGCTGGTCGGTGACGTCGCGTACGGGCTGGTGCCGGTACGCGCCGACCGCTCCGACGGCGAGGAGCGCGCCGTCCGGATCGGCAAGCACTTCCTCGAACGGATCGGGGACCGGGTCACGGCCAGCATCGGCGTCGGGCCGGTCGTCGCCGACGCCGCGCACCTCCCGAACGCCCGCGCCGGTGCCGATCGGGCCCTTCGCGTCCTCCGTACTGGTCACGGATCCTCCCGCGTCGCCCGGCTGGCCGACGTCCACGTCGACACGCTCCTGCTCGAGCTCCGCGACCTCATCGAGGCACGCGGCGACGAGCCGACCGGGCCGATCGCCCGGCTCGTCGCGTACGACCGCCTGCACCACACCGATCTGGTCGAGACCCTGCGCGCCTGGCTGGACGCCTTCGGCGATGTCGCTGCCGCGGCCGCCGCCGTCTACGTCCATCCCAACACCTTCCGGTACCGCCTGCGCCGGCTGGCCGAGGTCGGCGAGCTGGACCTGGACGACCCCGACTCCCGGTTCGCCGCCATGCTCCAACTCCGGGTGGTTCCCACCAGTACGCGGTGACCCGTCGGCACGACATCCTTCCGAAGAGCAAGCTTCAGTACCGAGCTGCAGTACGAGGAAGGCGGCGGAATGAACGACTGGTGGACAGAGCGCCGGCAGAACCAGCAGCTCTCGGATCTCGAGAGCGAGATGTCCTACGCGCGACAGGAGACCTCCAGCCTGCGGTCGCAGCTGTCCCGGATCCAGGGCAGCCTGCAGACCCGGGTGGAGAGCATGTCGCGGGCGTTCGACGCGTTCGTCGAGCTGTCCGACCTGCGGCACGAGACCGTCGGGTTCATCGACGCC
>DASSDE010000210.1:0-2362 GCA_035697365.1 Kribbella sp.
CTGCTCGGCAGCATTGCGGACCGCAGCACGGCCGCGGCCCGCCGGCGCCTGCTGGGTTCGTCGTTCGCGATGGTGTTCCAGGATCCGATGACCTCGTTCAACCCGGCCAAGCGGATCGGCGTCCAGCTCGCCGAGGGCGCACGGGAGCATCAAGGGCTCAGCCGCCGGGCCGCGGCGAACCGTGCGATCGATCGGCTGCGGGCGGTGCGAGTGCCGGCCGCGGAACGCCGCGCACGGCAGTACCCGCACGAGTTCTCGGGCGGCATGCGGCAGCGGGCGATGATCGGCATGGGCCTGATGGGCGCCCCGGCGCTGATCGTCGCCGACGAGCCGACCACCGCGCTGGACGTCACCGTGCAGCGGCAAGTACTGCGGCTGCTGGAGACGATCCGTACCGAGGACGACGTCGCCGTCCTGCTGATCAGCCACGACATCAGCGTCGTCGCCCAGATCTGTGACCGCGTCCTGGTGATGTACGCCGGGCGCATCGTCGAAGACCTCCCGGCCGCTGAGCTGGCGACCGCGGCGCGGCACCCGTACACGCGGGCGTTGCTGGCCGCCGTGCCGGATCTGGACACGCCGCTCGACGAACCGCTGGCGGTGATTCCGGGTCGTCCGGTGGATCCTGCGCACTGGCCGGCGGGCTGTGCGTTCGCCGCACGATGCGCATTCGCGTCGGACCGCTGCCGCACCGAGGATCCGGTACTCGTCGATCAGGTGGCGTGCTGGCATCCGCAGGCGCAGACCGAGTACTCGAGTGTCCGGACGGGGCAGCCATGAGCGAACTGCGTTTCGAGGACGTGACGGTCCGGTACGGCCGCGCGCTGACCGCCGTCGACGGAGCCACCCTGACCGTCCCGTCGGGACAGGTGGTCGGACTCGTCGGCGAGTCGGGATCCGGTAAGTCGACCCTGGCCCGGGCCGCCGTCGGTCTGGCCGACATCGCCGGGGGCCGGATCCTGCTGGACGGTGAGCCGCTGAAGGACCGGCGTCCGTTGCAGATGGTGTTCCAGGACCCGTACTCCTCACTGGATCCACGGATGACCATCGGCGACTCGATCTCCGAGGCGATGCCGAAAGCGGATCGTCGGCGCGGCGAAGTGGCCCGGCTGCTCGAGCTGGTCGAACTGGACGCCGACCGGGCCTCGGCGTACCCGGGCGCGTTGTCCGGCGGGCAACGCCAGCGGGTCGCGATCGCGCGGGCGCTGGCCGGCCGGCCCGAGGTGCTGATCGCCGACGAGATCACCTCGGCCCTCGACGTGTCGATCCAGGGCACCGTGCTGAACCTGGTCCGTACGCTGCAACGCGAACTGCGGTTGTCGATGCTGTTCATCTCGCACAACCTGGCCGTGGTGCGCTACGTCAGCGACATCGTGGCGGTCATGTACCTGGGCCGGATCGTCGAGGTCGGGCCGGCCCAGGACGTCCTCACCAACCCGCAACACCCGTACACCAAGGAACTGCTCGCCGCGGCGCCGCGCCGCGGGTCGACCGCGCTGCCGCCGCTGGACGAGGCCCTGCGGGTCGTCGCCGACGCCGAGCCGGCCGATCCGCATCATCCACCGGCCGGCTGCCGGTTCCACCCGCGGTGCCCGGTCGGTCCGCTGATCCGTACCGACCGCGAGCACTGCCTGACTCTCGATCCCACGACCGACGCCGACCGTCGTCTGCACCACGCCGCCTGCCACCACGCCGGCGGTGTCCTGCGGGCGGTCGGCCCGAACCAGTCCCTTCTGAAGGAGGACTCCCAGTGACGCGACGTCTGCGCATCGACGACCTGACCGAGCTGGCCGTACCGGAGCAGCCGGTTCTCTCACCGGACGGCACCCAGCTCGCGTACGTCCTGCGAACCACCGACGCGGAGGCCGACCGCACACTGCGGAGTCTGTGGCGGATCCCGGCCTCGGGTGGGACGCCGCAGCAGCTCAGCCGCGGCGACGCCGACTCGACACCTGTCTGGTCGCCGGACGGGTCGCAGCTGGCCTTCCTGCGGGCCAAGGACGGCCCTGCGCAGCTGTGGTTGCTGCCGGCCACAGGGGGCGAGCCGGAGCAGCTCACCACACTCCCCCTGGGCGCCGGAGCCCCGAAGTGGAGTCCTGACGGGACGCGGATCGCGTTCTCCGCTCCTGTCGACACAGAGAGCATGACTGAGCACGGGCCGATCGCGACGGAGCGGCTGGACTATCAGGCCGACGGCGCGGGCTGGCTGCGGAGCATCCGTAAGCACCTGCACGTACTCGACGTCGCATCCAAGGAGTGCCGCCAGGCCACCGAGGGCGACTGGCACGCCGGCGACCCGGCCTGGTCCCCGGACGGCGCCAAACTGGCATTCGGCGCCGCAACGGCTCCTGACGCCGACCTG
>DASSDE010000211.1:0-5331 GCA_035697365.1 Kribbella sp.
GGCGAAGGACAGGCGGCTGCGGCAGGTGCGCTGGGCCGACATCGCGATGGTGTTCCAGGAGCCGATGGCGTCGCTGAGCCTGGTGCACACGATCGGCGACCAGATCATCGAGGCGGTCCGGCTGCACGAGAACCTCGGCAAGCAGGCCGCCCGCGAGCGCGCGATCGAGATGCTCGACCGGGTCGGCATCCCGGACCCGAAGCGCCGCGTCGACTCGTACCCGTTCCAGCTCAGCGGTGGGATGCGGCAGCGTGCCATGATCGCGATGGCGCTGTCCTGCCGGCCGCGGCTGCTGATCGCGGACGAGCCGACGACCGCGCTGGACGTCACGACGCAGGCGCAGATCCTGGACCTGCTGCAGGACCTGCAGCAGGAGCTCGGGATGGCGATCATGCTGATCACCCACGACCTCGGCGTCGCGGCGCAGGTCGCGGACGAGGTCGCGGTGATGTACCTCGGCGAGGTCGTCGAGCAAGGCCCCGCGTCCGCCGTGCTGAGCAAGCCCAAACACCCTTATACGCAAGCGCTTGTGCGTTCGGTGCCGCGGCTGGGCCAGAACGCCCAGGACCGGCTGGTCGCGGTCCGGGGGACGGTGCCGCCGCCATACGAAC
Organism: Kribbella sp.; assembly: GCA_035697365.1. Taxonomy (GTDB): domain Bacteria; phylum Actinomycetota; class Actinomycetes; order Propionibacteriales; family Kribbellaceae; genus Kribbella. The sequence goes on from DASSDE010000211.1 coordinate 612, forward strand.
GGCCGTCGGGCTGCCGGTTCCACCCGCGGTGCGACGCGTTCATGGCCGGCAAGTGCGACACGACCGTGCCGCCCCGGGTGCGCAGCGACGAGATCGACGTGGCCTGCCTGCTGTACGGCGAGGAGAAGTCGTGAAGGAGCGAAGCGAGTTCACCAGACAGCACAGCGTGGATCGTGCCTCGTCCGCGCCCGGAGCGAAGCGAGGACGCGGATGAGCTTGCTGGAGACCAAGGATCTGACGATGCACTTCCCGCTGAGCGGGGGGCTGCTCGGGCGCAACCACGGCTACGTCAAGGCCGTCGACGGAGTGGACCTGTCGATCCAGGCCGGCCGGACGCTCGGTCTCGTCGGGGAGTCGGGCTGCGGCAAGACGACACTCGGCCGGTGCATCGTCCGCGCGTACGAGCCGACGTCGGGCAGGATCATGTTCGACGGCGTCGACCTGGCGTCGCTGAGCGAGAAGGAGCTGAAGCCGTACCGCGCGCAGGTCCGGCTGATCTTCCAGGACCCGCACTCCTCGCTGGACCCGCGCAAGACCCTGCGCGACATCATCGCCGAGCCGCTGAAGGTCCAGGGGGCCGGTTCGCGCGACGAGATCGACGACAAGGTCGCCGCGCTGCTGCGCCGCGTCGGGCTACGGGCCGAGTACGCGCACCGCTACCCGCACGCGTTCAGCGGTGGCGAGCGGCAGCGCGTCGTGATCGCGCGGGCCCTCGCGACCGAGCCGCGGCTGGTGGTCGCGGACGAGGCGGTCAGCGCCCTCGACGTGTCGGTCCGGGCCCAGATCCTGAACCTGCTGAAGGACCTGCAGGAGGAGTCCGGCCTCACCTATCTGTTCGTCTCCCACGACCTCGGCATCATCGAGCACGTCGCCGACGACGTCGCGGTGATGTACGTCGGCAAGCTCGTCGAGAGCGCGTCGACCGAAGAGCTCTACACCAAGCCCCTGCACCCGTACACCGAGGCGCTGCTCAGCGCCGTACCGGATCCGGATCCCGCGTCCCGCGGTCAGCGCGAGCGGATCAAGCTGCGCGGCGAGATCGCGGATCCCTCGAAGGTGCCGGCCGGCTGCCCGTTCCATCCGCGGTGCGGGTACGCCGAGGACCGGTGTGCGACCGAAGTGCCACAGCTGCGCGAGATCGGCGGCCGCAAGGTGGCCTGCCATTTCGCCGAACAGCTGGATCTGAAGGGTGTCCTCACGGCCACCACCGCCCCGTAAGAGAGGTCTAAGTCATGTCTGAATCGAACATGTCCCGTCGTGGCCTGCTACGCAACGGCGCACTGATCGGCGGCCTGGCCGCGTTCGGCGGCGCACTGCAGGCGGCCCCGGCGGCGGCAGCCGGTACGAGCTCCACCAGCGCGGTGCCGCGGGCCGGCGCCCAGGCTGCGTCATCTGGGTCGGCCGACGGAGTTGTCGACATCCCGAACAAGTACAACGTGCCGTTCTCGGTCGCCGACGACGAACTGTTCGTCTTCGCCGCGAACTTCAAGCCGTTCGAGCTCGGCGGCGACGACAGCGGCCGGGAGGCGCACCGGTACTTCGACAGCGTCTTCGGCGACGCGATCCGGGCCAAGTTCCCGGACATCAAGATCAAGTACGCGACCTGGGACTACCCGATCCGCTACGAGGACCTCGCCAAGGCCGGCCGGGTGCCGGACCTGATCCTGGAGGACCCGCGGCTGCGGATCGACCGGGACCTCGAGCCGCTCGGCTGGACCCAGGACATCACCGCCGCCGTACAGACGGCCGGCATCGACCTGAGCGCGCTGAACCTCGGCTCGGTGGAGCAGATCAAGTCCCGCTCCGACGGCGGCCTGTACGGCGTCCCGCTGTGGATCGACGAGAGCCTGCTGTTGTACAACAAGAAGATCTTCGACAAGTTCCGGGTGAAGTACCCGACCACCGGGTCGACGTACGACGACGTCTACCGGATCGCGCAGAAGCTGACCCGGCAGGACGGCCTGGACCACTACAAGGGCTACATGCAGCACCCCGACAACTACCTGGCGATGAACCAGCTCGGCCTGTACCCGTTCGTCCCGGGTTCGAGCGAGCAGCCGGCCCCGGAGGACGTCAAGGTCAGCCTGACGAGCCCGGAGTGGAAGACGGTCGCGAACAACATGTACCGCTTCCTGATGATCCCGCGGAACAACTTCACCACCGTGGACGACTTCTTCAAGGGCGACATGAGCTTCCCGGGCCACCTGGCGATGGCCGTGAACAGCCTGTCGAAGCTGAACGCGTACGCCCTCAGCCCGTACTACGTCGAGGAGGACGACGCCGCGCAGTTCGCGGAGTGGGCCAAGAGCGTGGACATCGGGGTGACGTCGATGCCGGTGCTGTCCCGCGGCTCGAACGCGATCTACCAGCCGGACACGCGCGCCGCGTTCATCCCGCCGCAGTCCAAGCACCAGGACCAGGCGCTCGACGTGGTCAAGTACCTGGTGTCGGAGGAGATGCAGACCCGGATCTCGTCGTACGGCATGAAGGCGGTGCTGAAGACCGACGCCGTGGTGAACGCGTTCGGTACGGCGATCCCGGAGCTGGCCAAGATCGACACCTCGGCCGTGTACTGGGGCGAGAACGCGGTGATCAAGAACTACCAGAACACCGAGTACTGGGACATCCCGCTGTACAAGGTGTTCCGGCAGCACGTGCTCACCGACGGCATGGACGTCGACTCGTCGCTGCAGGTCACCGAGCAGACGGACATCCCGGACTACATCAAGGCGCAGGTCGCCCGCGGGCTCACGTGGTGACGGCGGTAGCTACATCGTGACAACAGATCCCAGGTTCGACGGCCGCATCCGTGAGGGTGCGGCCCTCCTGCCGACCATCCATCCCGGCGACAGCCACGCCGCCACGCTCGTCGAGGCGGCGAACGGCGACCTGCTCTGCGCCTGGTTCAACGGCCCGGGGGAGGGCGAGCCGGACACCAACGTCGTCCTGTCCCGCCTGCCCGCCGGCACGGACACCTGGCTGGCGCCCGTACAGCTGTCGTCGGACCCGGAACGCTCGGAACAGAACCCACTGCTGTTCGTCACGCCCGACGGCGAAGTGTGGTTGCTGCACACGTCCAACGAACCGCACGATCAGTCGACCTCGCGGGTGATCCGCCGGCGGTCGGTCGACAACGGGCAGTCGTGGTGCGAGGCCGATGTGTTGTTCGACCACCTCGGGTCGTTCATCCGCAACCCGGTTGTTGTCCTGAGCAACGGGGACTGGCTGCTGCCGGCGTACGACTGCGACAAGAGCGCGGAGCGGACGGTGCTGAAGCTGAGCACCGACCGCGGCGCGAGCTGGTCGACCGTCGAGGTGCCGGACGCGATCGGCCAGGTGCAGATGACCATCGTCGAACTGTCGCCCGGCGAACTCGTCGGGTACTTCCGCAGCCGCGCCGCCGACCGCATCCACCGGTCGGTGTCCAAGGACAACGGCCGGACCTGGACCTCGCCGGAGCGGACCGCCCTGCCGAACAACAACTCGGCGGTGCAGGTCCTGCGGCTGGCCGACGGGCGGCTCGTGATGGTGTTCAACGACTCGTCCGCGGAGCGCGACCAGTTCCGCTGGGTCGACGACGGCTTGGGCGGGCTGCGGCGCAAGACGCTGCGGACCCCGTTGACGCTGGCGCTGTCCGAGGACGACGGCGCCACCTGGCCGTACTGGCGGAACCTGCAGGTGCAGGACGAGGAGTACCACAGCAACGAGCTCGGGTACTCGTACCCGACGCTGCTGCAGACTCGTGACGGACGGCTGCACGTCGCGTACTCGTTCCTGCGCAAGACCATCAAGCACGTGATCCTGGCGCCCGAGTGGATCCAGGCGGGAGACCGGTTGCCATGAGTAGGGCCATGACCATCGAGAAGTGGGGCCTGCACGACCTCACCCTGACCGGACCGAGTGCCGGCAATCCGTTCGCGGACGTGGAGTTCCAGGTCACTTACCAGTTCCGGAACCGGACGGTGACCGTCGACGGCTTCTACGACGGCGACGGCACCTACCGGGCGCGCTTCTCGCCGGATCGCGAGGGGGAGTGGTCGTACATCACCTCGAGCTCCGCGTCCGAACTCGACGGCCACCGCGGGAGCTTTACGTGTACGCCGCCGGAGCCCGGGAACCACGGTCCGGTCGAGGTGCTCGGCAGGCACCACTTCTGCTACACCGACGGCACGCGCTACGACTGCATCGGTACGACCTGTTATCACTGGACGTACGAGTCGAAGGACCTCCAGGAGCTCACGCTCGCCTCGTTGCGCGAGACCCCGTTCGACAAGGTGCGGATGTGCGTGCTGCCGACCGACGGCATGCGGCCGGAGCGGACGCCGTTCGTGGGTTCGACGCCCGGTGAGGTGGACGTCGAGCGCTACGACCCGGAGTTCTTCCGGCACTTCGAGGGCCGGGTGGCCGATCTGCTGGCGCTCGGCATCCAGGCCGACCTGATCCTGTTCCACCCTTACGACAAGGGGGTCTGGGGCTTCGGCCGGATGACGCCCGCCCAGGACGCGGCGTTCCTGCGGTACGTCGTCGCGCGGCTGGCGGCGTACCGGAACGTCTGGTGGTCGCTGTCGAACGAGTACGACTTCAACCACGACAAGACGATCGGCGACTGGGACCGGCTGCTGCAGCTGGTGCAGCGCTACGACCCGTACCAGCGGCTGCGGTCGATCCACAACGGCACGAAGATGTACGAGGTCTTCACGCCGTACGACTTCTCCAAGCC
>DASSDE010000212.1:0-2071 GCA_035697365.1 Kribbella sp.
ACCGAGGTCGCGATCGCGTTGGCGGCGTCGTGGAAGCCGTTGGTGTAGTCGAAGGCCAGCGCGATGACGACGACGGCGATGACGAGCGTGAGCTCCACGCTCAGCTCTCCTTGACGGCGATCTGCTCGACCGTGTTGGCGACGTGCTCGAACGCGTCGATCGCGGCCTCCAGCAGGTCGACCACGGTCTTCAGCTTCATCACGGTGAGGGCCTCGTACTCGCCGCTGAACAGCTTGGCGACCAGCCTGCGGTGGACCGCGTCACCGGTGTTCTCCAGCCGGTTGATCTCGATCCAGTACTCCGCGAGGTCCTTCATGGTCCGCAGCCGCGGCATCGTCTCCGCGGTCAACTGGGCGGCGCGCTGGAGGACCTCGATCTGCTCGGCGATCTCCTCCGGCAGCTTCTCCAGGTTGAAGAGGTGGATGGTGTCGACCGCCTCCTCCATGAAGTCCATCACGTCGTCGAGATCGGAGGCCAGCCGGTAGATGTCCTCGCGGTCGAACGGGGTGACGAACGTCGAGTTCACCCGCCGGATGATCGAGTGGGTGGTCTCGTCGGCCGCGTGTTCCGCGTCCTTCATCTGGGCGGCGATCGAGTGGCTCGCGGACAGCCCGGTTCCCGCCGTACTGCCGAGCAGTTCGGCCAGAATCCGGGCCCCGTCAACGAGGTGATTGGCGGACTCGGTGAAAAGGTCGTAGAACGTCGGGTCGTTCGGACGCAGACGTAACGGCACTTCAAGCTCCGGGTGAACGAGGGACAAACCGTGAACATGCTAGGGGGAACGTACCGCTGACTTCGCATCCGGCTGGGTCAACGTACCGCGTCGTGGTGAACTGCCTCGCTGAGCGATACACGGTTGGTAACCGATCGGTTTCATCGTGTGATCACGGCGTAGAGGTCGAAGAGGCCCACGACGAGCACCAGACCGGCCGCGACCCGGAGCACGTGCTGGTGGCCGAGAGCATGCACCGCACCACCCTTCGTCCGGCGGTAGACGGCGCTGACAGCGGTCCAGCAGCCCAAGGACAGCACGAGAACGACGATTCCGAGTCCGGTCCGGACCTCTGACGATCCGTGGCCGGAGGCGAGCAGTAGTGCGCCGTTGGCGAGCAGACCGAGGGCCGTACGGCGCCACGCGAGCAGTGTCCGCTCCGGCTGGCGGCCGGGATCCGGTGTGCTCATCGCCACAGTGAGAACAGCAGCCCGACCAGCCCGACCACGGCGATCGTTGCCCCGAGCATCAGCGGCAGCCGGCTCGCCGGGAGGGCGCCACCGCGCCGGATAGCGGTCAGGTTGAGCTGCCAGCGCCGGAATGCGCCGGCCGTGGTGACGATCCCGGTCAGGACCAGTACGACGCCGATGATCCGGGCCGGCCAGCGATCCGGGCCGAGATCGAGGAACTGCACCGCCGAGAGACCGCCCGCGTAGCAGGCGAGCGAGGTCCGCAGATAGGCCAGATAGGTGCGCTCGTTCGCCAGGGTGAAGCGGTAGTCGGGCTCTTCCTCCTCCGTACTCATCCGCAGCTCACCAGACCGTTGCTCTGCTTGAGGGTCAGCACACGCCGCACGCTACTCGCCAGCTTCGCGGCGAAGAACTTGTCCTCCTGGGCCTTGGCGACCAGCGCGTTCACCATGGTCGCGGTCAGCCCGGACTCGGCGTTGATCACGATGTCCCCGCCGGCCGCGACGAAGCGGGTCGCCCGCTCGCCGGCCGGGACCGACTGCACCTCCGCGGCGGACCCGACGTCGTCGGTGATCACGACGCCGCGCCAGCCGAGGTCGCCGCGCACCATGCCCTGGATGACGGTCGGCGAGAACACCGCCCGGTTCTTCGCGTCGATCCGCGTGTACGTCACGGTCGAGATCATCACCATCGACGTACCGGCCTTGATCGCGTCGGCGAACGGCCGCAGCCCGGCGTCGCCGCGGACCGTGACGTCGTCGGTGACCCCGGCGGAGAAGTCGGTGTTGCCGCGCACCCGTCCGAGTCCGGGGAAGTGCTTCACCGAGGTCGCGACCCCGGCGGCCCGCATGCCCTGGACGAAGGCCTGCACGCCGCGGCCGGCGTCCTC
>DASSDE010000213.1:0-2855 GCA_035697365.1 Kribbella sp.
GTTGCGGCTCCGGCTCCGGATCAAGTCGAGCATCGACGTACCGAGCGGGCTCGACTACATCGGTCTGTACGACGGGAACGGCAAGGCGCTCGGGGTGTACGGGACCGGGCTGAAGGCGGGCCCGGACTACCAGAACGTGACCTGGACGCTGCCCGCGAACACGGTCTACCCGATCTCGATCTCGTCGTTCCAGGGCATCAACACCGCGGTCGCGCAGCAGCACGCCGGTACGTTCGTCCTGGACCGGTTCGAGGCTGACGTGCCGACGTCGATCGACCTGCCGGCCCAGCCGGACCTGGTCGCCGACCCACTCATCTCGGCCGACGGGAAGCTCGAGAACCACACCTGGAAGTTCGCGACGCTGTCCGACGTCCAGTTCACCGCCGACAACCCGGCACTGTCGCAGGTTGCGACCGCGGCGCTCGCGCGGATCCGCCAAACCCACCCCGACCTGGTGGTGCTGAACGGTGACATCACCGACCGCGGCCTGCCGCAGGACCTGTCGCTCGCCCGCAAGGTGCTGACCGAGGCCGGCTGCGACCTGATTGCCGTTGGCAAGGAACCGGCGCCGGACAGTACGCCGAAGGGCAGCACCGTCCCGTGCTACTACGTGCCGGGCAACCACGAGTCGTACGGGCTCAACAACACCCAGGCGGACCTGACGAACTTCACCAACGAGTTCGGTCAGCCGTACCGGACGTTCGATCACAAGGGCACCCGCTTCATCCTGCTTGCGAGCTCCCTCGGCACGCTGCGTACGTCGGCGTGGGATCAGCTGCCGATGCTCAAGCAGGCTCTTGACGGCGCTGCGAAGGACAGGTCGATCCACAACGTGATGGTCTTCGCGCATCATCCGGTCGACGATCCGGAGGAGACCAGGTCCAGTCAGCTCGGCGACCGGGACGAGGTCGCGCTGATCGAGCAGCTGCTGACCGACTTCCGCAACCGTACCGACAAGGGTGCGGCGATGGTCGGCTCGCACGCGCAGGTCGCGAACGTGCACCGGGTCGAGGGTGTGCCGTACACGGTGCTCCCGTCGTCCGGCAAGGACCCGTACGGGACGCCGGACCGCGGCGGCTTCACGGGCTGGGTCGACTGGTCGGTCGACGCCCGGCGGGACGCCGACCAGCAATGGCTCGAGGCCGACGTCCGGGCGTTCGCACAGTCGATCACGCTCGACGCCCCGCCCGCGGTCGCTGTCGGTACGTCGACGCAGCTGAACGGCAGCATCGTGCAACCTGAGGGTGTCGGAACCGGTACGCGGGTGGTGCCGCTGCGGTATCCGATGTCGGTGCACTGGTCCGGTTCGTCCAACCTCGCGATCGGCTCCGGTCCGGCCGCGGTCGCCCAGGCCCGCCGTACCGGCAAGATCGCGGTCCTGGACCCGGCGACCCGCAAACTGACCGCGTTCCGCCCCGGGAAGGTGACGATCGGCGTGACCAACGACTCGATGCGCGCCTACACCGATGCCGCTTCACTCGCCCCGATCACCACCACAACCACCATCACCATCAAACGCTGACTCCAGCGGAACCGTCCCTGACCAGCGGAAACGCGCAGTCCGGGGCGGTTCTGCCCGTGGAGAGCCGGGCGTCTGCAACTATCGGCCCGTGGCTGGACTACGGGAGCTGTGGCGCGATGTGATCCCCGACGCGGGACCGCTCGCCGACGATTTGGTTGCGCGGTACGGCGCGAAGCGGCGGATGGCGTACCGGGAGCGATATCTGGTCGGCGTGCTCGAGGCACTCGACGCGTTGGAGCAGCTGTGCACGGATCCCGTAGCAGTGCGGCTCGCAGCGTGGTTCCACCGGGCGGTGCATGCCAAGGCGAACACGGCGAGCGAAGACGCCGAGGCCTCGGCATGGCTGGCCGAAGAACTGCTGCCGACGTACGGCGTGAACGCGGTGCGGACCGCCGAGGTCGTACGGCTCGTCCGGCTGACCGGCGGGGAGACGGCGCAGGCCGGCGCCAACGGAGATGTTTTGCTCGATGCGGTTGACGCAGTCCTCGCGGCTCCGCAGTACGTGACGCACGCGTCGGAAGTACGGCGGAACAGCCGCTTCGACGTCTAGGTACGGCGGGAGCAGCTCCAGGCACTGCTCGACTCGGAACGCATCTACCGCACCGACCTGGCCGCCGAGCGGTACGACACGGCCGCGCGAACGCACCTCGCCGCGGAACTCGAACTCCTGGACGGACTGGAGCCGTCGCCCTGGCGTGGATGGCAGCGCCGGGGGCTGGCGGTGCTTGCCGTACTGACCGCATTCGTCGCCTTCCTGGCCGGTGTCGACGCGATCGGCCAGCCGTGGCGGGTCCCCGCCTTCGAAGGCGATCCGAAATGGCAGGCGATCCTCATGGCGGCCGTTGCCGCGGGCTCGGTCGCCGCGCTCTGGTGGGCGGTACGCCGTAGCGGGCGGAAGGCTGGCGTCGTAACGGCGATCCCGGCTGCGGCCGGTGTTGTCGGCGTACTCGTCATCCTGTTCAACGTCCCGCCCACCACTGGTGCCGCAGGCGTCGGCCAGCGCGTCCCGCTGCTGATGATCGTGTCTGTGCTGCTGATCGTCGCGAGCGGCGCAGCGTTCGCGGCGACCAGGTTCAAGCCCGGCATCCCCCGGAATCGCGGTCAGTTGCTCGCGGGGTTCGGTGCCGTCGCCGTAGTGGTTCTCCTGGTCTTGTTCGTGATCGTTCCGGTCCAGAGTGCCTACTTGGACGGCGCGACGGAGTACGTCGAAGACCTGCATCAGCCGGCCAACCTGGACGTGGCGTCCGTCGTGAACGGGGCGACGCTGTGGACCAGCCGGGGCCGGATCGAATTCGGTGAGACCGTTGGGACCGCCCACGGTATCGCGGTGGCG
>DASSDE010000214.1:0-2250 GCA_035697365.1 Kribbella sp.
CCGGCGACGCTGAGCCGGCCGATCCTGACCGGGATCCTGCGCGAGCAGCTGCGCTTCGACGGCGTGGTGATCACCGACTCGCTCGGGATGCAGGGCGTGCGGGACAAGTACGGCGACGCGGAGATCCCGCTGCGTGCGATCGAGGCGGGCGTCGACCAGCTGCTGATGCCGGTCGATCCGGGACTGGCGTACAACTCGGTCCTGGACGCGGTCCGCGGCGGCCGGATCAGCGAGGCCCGGATCGACGAGAGCGTCGAACGCATCCTCAAGCTCAAGCACGACACCGGCCTGGTCGACCACCCGTACGTCGACGTGGCGCGCGTCCTGCAGATCGTCGGCACGCCGGCCGGAACCGCGGAGGCGCAGCGGATCGCGGATCACAGTACGACGCTGCTCCGCAACGACGCCGACCTGCTACCACTCTCCCCTGCACCGCGAACGATCGTCGTCGCCGGTTACAGCCCCACGACACTCGCGACCGCACTGCGGCGCCGGGGCGCGACGACCGTCGTGAAGGACACCGGCACCACACCCACCGACGCGAAGATCACCGACGCCGTCGCTGCCGCCGCGACTGCGGACCTGACTGTCGTACTGACCAACAAGGCGTGGGACACCGAGGTCACCGACAAGCAGGCGAAACAGCAGCAACTGGTCAACAAGCTGCTCGCCACCGGCCGGCCTGTCGTCCTCGTGCCGGTACGCGACCCGTACGACGTCGCGTACGTCGATCCGGCGCCGACCGTACTGGTCACGTACGGCAGCACCGCGGTGTCGATGGAGGCGCTCGCGGAAGTGCTGTACGGCGAGATCGCGCCGACCGGCAAACTGCCCGCGGAGATCCCCACGGAAAATGCCGAAACGCTGTTTCCGTTCGGGCACGGGCTGACCTTCGGTTCCCTCGACACCCGGCTGACCGTTGCCTCGTACAACATTCATGCCGGGGCCGGTGAGGACAACGTTTTCGACCTCGACCGGACCGCGCAGGCGTTGAAGGCGCTGGACGCCGACATCATCGGTCTGCAAGAGGTCGACGTGCACTGGGACACCCGCAGCCAGTGGCTCGACACGATCGCCGAACTGGCAACCAGGCTCGGAATGTTTCCGGCGTTCGCACCGATCTACGACCTCGACCCACCGGCCGCCGGTCAGCCGCGCCGGCAGTACGGCGTCGGCGTGCTCTCGCGTTTCCCGTTGGTACGGGTCGAGAACCACTCGATCACCCGGCTGTCCACCCAGGACCCGAACCCGGTGCCCGCACCGGCACCAGGGTTCCTCGAGGTCGAGGTGGAGGTCCGCGGCCGCCGGTTGCACGCGTACTGCACGCATCTCGACTACCGCGGAGATCCGACCGTCCGGACGCTGCAGGTCGCCGACACCGTCAAGATCCTTTCCCAGGACCGCCGGGGTGACCTGCAGATCCTGGTCGGCGACTTCAACGCCGAAGCCACGGCGCCCGAGCTCAGCGGTTTGTGGACGCGGCTCAGCGACGCCTGGACCGCGGCCGCGACGACGACCGGCGGTCCGTACACCTACCCGGCGGTGGCCGCGAACAAGCGGATCGACTTCGTCACCGTCGGCTCCGGCCTGAACGTCCGCAGTGCCGCCGTACCCGCCGAGGTCCCGATCGCCGAGGCCGCCAGCGACCATCGCCCGATGATCGCCCACCTGTCCTTCCGCCGCTGACCGTCCTGGTTCCGAGGAGACTCCATGAAGCGACGCAGTTTGCTTGCCGGCGCCGGTGCACTCGCCGCCGCCCCGCTGATCGACGTACCGGCCGCGCAGGCCGTCTCGAACCGGAAGGTGATGACCGGCGCCGAGGTGCTCGCGCGGGACGACTGGCGGGCGCTGGCCGGCCAGAAGGTCGGGGTGATCAGCAACCCGACCGGGATCCTGCCGGACTTCCAGCACGTCGTGGACACCATGCACGCCTCCGGCAAGGTGAACGTGGTCGCGGTGTTCGGTCCAGAACACGGTTTCCGCGGTAGCGCCCAAGCCGGCGGTTCCGAGGGCGACCACGTCGATCCGCGGACCGGGATCATGGTGTACGACGCGTACGGGGCGAACGCCGACAAGCTCGCCGGGCTGTACGCGAAGGCCGGGGTGGAAACCGTTGTCTTCGACATCCAGGACGTCGGCGCCCGGTTCTACACCTACATCTGGACGATGTTCGAGGCGATGCTGGCCGCAGTCCGCACCGGCGCGCGGTTCGTCGTCCTGGACCGCCCGAACCCGGTCGGCGGGTACGCC
>DASSDE010000215.1:0-4020 GCA_035697365.1 Kribbella sp.
ACCCGCGCCGACGGACGCGGTCAGTCCGCCGGACACCTTGTAGATGGCCGCCTTCAGGTCGTCGGCGATCGCCTGCACGTCCTCGACCGTCAGCCCGCTCAGCCCACTCGCCGCCAGATCGATGAACGCCTCGTCGAGCGACAGCGGCTCGACGAGCGGCGACAGCGCCCGCATCTCCGCCATCACGGCCTGGCTGCTCTTCCGGTAGACCTCGAAGCGCGGACTCAGGTACGCCGCGTGCGGGCAACGGGATCGCGCCTCGGCGGTCGACATCGCCGAGCGCACGCCGTACTTGCGTGCCTCGTACGACGCGGTCGACACGACCCCGCGCACGCCGATGCCGCCGACGACCACGGGCTTGCCCCGCAGCGACGGCTTGTCCCGCTGCTCGACCGCCGCGAAGAACGCGTCCAGGTCCACGTGCAGCACCGACGGATCGTCTCGCACCTGTCCAGTGTCCCTGCCACCACCGACAATTCGTCGACAATGGCCCGATGACCTTGCCCGACTGCTGGGACGACGGCACCGATCCGTCCACTCCCGATCATCAGGTTCATTGGTACGACGAGCGCACGGCGATCATCCGCCAGTCGCTCCGGACCAACTTCGAGGGACCGTTCCTGTACCTGTTGCTCGGTGACGACCGCGCGCTGCTGCTCGACACCGGCACCGGCGACGTGCCGCTGCGCCCACTGATCGAGAAGCTGGCCGGCGGGCGGGAGCTGGTCGTCGCGCACACGCACGGCCACGGCGACCACGTCGGCGGCGACGCGGAGTTCCCCCAGGCGGTCGGCCGCGACCCCGAGGCCGTCGAGGAGTACTTCGGCTTCACCGGCTGGCCGGACGGCGTGGTGCAGCTCGACCTCGGCGGGCGGGTGCTGGACGTGCTGCCCATCCCCGGGCACCACGCGTCGCACATCGCGGTGTACGACCGCGAGACCCGGCTGCTGCTGGCCGGCGACTCGCTCTACCCGGGGCGGCTGTACGTCTCGGACTGGCCGGCGTTCCGGGCGAGCGTCGCGCGACTCGGGGAGTTCGTTGCCGCGGGCAATCCGGTGGACTGGGTCCTGGGTGCGCACATCGAGCTCACCAGCGAGCCCGGTCAGGACTACGAGATGGGTGCCGACAAGCACCCCGACGAGCACGTCCTGCAGCTGCGTCCCGCAGTACTGACGGAGCTCTTCGACGTGGTCGCCGCTGCCGGAGACGACCCGGTCCGGATCGAGCGTGACCACTTCATCGTGTTTCCGGTCTGAACCACGACGCGAATGAACAGCGCGCCACCGGGCACCTTCAGGCACACTGAGGCCATGCTGTAAGCGGGAGCCAGCAGGGGAGGCGCTGATGGGTGAGGAAGTCGACCGGGTCGAGTTCACCCGGGCGGACCGGACCGCGTTCCGGGGTCAGGTGCATCGCAATCTGGACGCGTTCGCACGGATGCTGCGCGAGGACCGGTTCGCGCCCGACCGGCCGATGACCGGGATCGAGATCGAGCTGAACCTGGTCGACGAGCAGTGCGACCCCGCGATGAAGAACGCCGAGGTGCTGAGCGCGATCTCCGACGACGCGTTCCAGACCGAGCTCGGCCAGTTCAACATCGAGATCAACGTCCCGCCCGGTCAGATCGACGGACTCGGGCTGGACACGATGGAGTCGAGCATTCGGGACAGCCTGAACGCCGCCGACGAGAAGGCTGCCCGGACCGGCTCGTCGATGGTCACCGTCGGCATCCTGCCGACACTGCTCACCGAGCACATCCACCGCGAGGCGCTCAGCACCAACCCGCGGTACGCGCTGCTCAACGACCAGATCTTCGCCGCCCGCGGTGAGGACGTACAGATCTCCATCGACGGCGTCGAACGCCTGCAGGTGACCGCGGACAGCATCGTCCCCGAGGCGGCCTGTACGTCGACGCAGTTCCACCTGCAGGTGACGCCCGAGGCGTTCCCACGGTACTGGAACGCCGCGCAGGCGATCTCCGGCGTCCAGCTCGCGGTCGGCGCGAACTCGCCGTTCCTGTTCGGCAAGGAGCTGAACCGCGAGACCCGGATCGCGCTGTTCGAGCAGGCCGCCGACACCCGTACGCACGAGTTGAAGACGCAGGGCGTCCGGCCGCGGGTCTGGTTCGGTGAACGATGGATCACCTCGATCTTCGACCTGTTCGAGGAGAACTCGCGCTACTACCCGGCGCTGTTGCCGGTGATCTCCGAGGAGGATCCGATCGCGGTCCTGGACCGCGGGGACACGCCGGCCCTTTCGGAGTTGCGGCTGCACAACGGGACGATCTATCGCTGGAACCGCCCGGTGTACGACGTTGTCCGGGAGAAACCCCATCTCCGCGTGGAGAATCGCGTGCTGCCCGCCGGGCCGACAGTGGTCGACACGCTTGCCAACGGCGCCTTCTACTTCGGCCTGGTGCGCGCACTGGCCGACGACGAGCGGCCGATCTGGTCACAGATGTCGTTCAGTGCCGCGGAGGAGAACTTCCACACCGCGGCCCGGAACGGGATCGAGGCCGAGGTGTTCTGGCCGGGCGTCGGAACCGCGCGCGCGACCGAGCTGGTGCTCAGACGCCTGCTGCCGTTGGCGGTTCGCGGACTGGACGCCTGGGGCGTCGATGTCGCTGTCCGCGACCGGCTGCTGGGGATCGTCGAGCAGCGCTGCCTCACGAACCGTAACGGTGCGTCCTGGCAGGCCGACGAGTTCCATCGCTTGTATACCAAGGGTTCGCACGGCCGGCGGGACGCATTGCGCGGGATGCTACGCCGCTACCGCGATCACATGCACGACAACACGCCCGTCCACCAGTGGCCCGTCGACTGAACCGGTTCGGAGGTCCGACAACGTAGGACAGGTCGCGGAACCCTGGTCCTTCTGGCGGAACCCGTTCGCTCTTGCCCAAGGCAACAGCGTCCGGACCGGGTTCGGGCGCGCCCTTCTGGGACGAGTTCGATAACGACCCGGACTACAGGGGTGGCGCTTTCGGTGACAGCCCTGCAAAGGTGTGGCCACCGGAAGGTTAGGCAGGCCCGCTGCGGGTAGTAGTCGGTCACCGGCAGCCCTCCGTCACCGGTGCGACACAACAGGTGCAAATGCAGCGGATGCCGACCGAGGTCGGGAGCAGTATCGTTCGAGACGGGTCGACACACACCCGGAGGTGAGGCAGGGCGATGACGACCATCGTCGTGGGTTATGTGCCGAAGGCAGAAGGCCGTGCGGCCCTTCGGCGAGCAGCGGAGGAAGCGACGCTGCGAGACGCCAAGCTGGTGGTGGTGAACTCGCATCGGGGCGGGCGCAGCTTCGACAACGACGAGGCCGCGGCGAGTGACGCCGCGCTGACGGAAGTACGTGAGCAGCTGGACTCGACCGGTGTGCCGTACGAGGTGCGGCAGTTGGTGCGCGGGCTGGACCCGGCGGAGGACCTGGTGGCCGTCGCCGAGCAGGTGCACGCCGAGTTCATCGTGATCGGGCTGCGGCGCCGGTCCCCGGTCGGCAAGCTCATCCTCGGCAGCAACGCGCAGCGCGTACTGCTGGATGCTCCGTGTCCGGTGCTCGCCGTGAAGGCGGAAGAAGGGGAGGACTGAGGTGACTTCGACACGCAGCAGGAAGCTGTGCCTGGCGCAACAGCCCGACGCCGACGAGATGCTGAGCAGAGATCCGTTCGCCTTGCTGGTCGGGATGTTGCTCGACCAGCAGATCCCGATGGAGCGGGCGTTCGCCGGCCCGGTCGCGATCTCGCAACGGATGATCGGTCCCTTCGATCCGATCACGGTCGCGCACTACGACCCGGACGCCTTCGTCGAGGTGGTGGCCGGCCCGCCCGCCGTGCACCGGTTCCCGACGGCGATGGCGGCCCGGATCCAGACCCTGGCCAAACACCTCGACGAGCAGTACTCCGGTAACGCCTCGGGCCTGTGGTCCGATGTGAAGTCCGGGGACGACCTGCTGGCCAGGCTGTCCGCCCTGCCGGGGTTCGGCGCGCAGAAGGCGAAGATCTTCGTCGCGCTGCTCGGCAAGCAG
>DASSDE010000216.1:0-4074 GCA_035697365.1 Kribbella sp.
CTGGACCCCGAGGCGACACTGGACGTCGTCCTGGATCTGCGTGGCGCCGATGTCCGGGAACCTACCGGAAGGTTGCTCACGGCACCCGAACCGCAGGCGTTCAACACGGCGGATGCTCCGGACGCGGTGGCCCCGATCCCACTCACGGTGGAACCGGACCCACGCGGCCTGCGGGTAACGCTGCCGCCGCACTCGTTCGCGACGCTCAGTTTGGCCTTGTGACGGCCTGGGTGACCGGGATCTGGAACTCGTGCACCCAGTTCCCCGGGTTGTCCGGGTCGAACTGGAGCGTGACCTCGCGCGCGTACCCGTGACTGCGGTAGCCGTTGTCCTCGATCCAGCGGGCCAGCGTCTGCATGCTGCGTTCGGCCTCGGCCATGTCGCCGTGGTGGACGATGGTTGCGGCCTGTGCGAGCTCCGGCAGCTCGCGCAGGTCGACCTCGGCCGCCTTGCTGTTGTCGACAGGTACGGCGGCATGCACGCGGATCGTGTCGTTCTCGGCGTCCTCGTAGTACGCGACCGGCGACCCGCACGGGTCCAGGCCGGCCGCGCCGAGGCGCTCGAACAGCTGGCCGAACAGCGGCTGGAGCACCGGGCCGATGTCCGCACCGTCGTAGCTGGGTGAGATCGCGGACAGCTCCGCGACCTGGATCGGGGCGATGCGCTTCAGGACGACGTCGTCGGTGGGCATGTGACCTTCCCTTTCGATGAGCCGGAGCCTCGCCTCGACACTCGTCAGCCGGGCCGAACTGCGGGCGAGCTCGTCCTCGAGCTGGGCCTGCCGCAACCGCAACATCCCGCGCAGCTCCTCGGCCGACAGCTTCACGTCGACGATCTCACCGACCTGCTGCAGGCTGAACCCGAGTCCCTTGAGCGCGACGATCCGGTTCAGGCGGCTGAACTGGTCAGCTGAGTAGAAGCGGTAACCGGTCGCCTCATCGACGACGGCCGGCCGCAGCAGCCCGAGGGCGTCGTAGTGCCGCAGCATCCGCGCCGAAACCTGCCCGAACGCCGCGAAGTCTCCGATGGTGAACATGTCCCCACCTTCCGGCTTGACACAGTGTCAAGGTCAACAGCGCACCTGCATCACTCACCAAGTGTCCACGGCGTCACCGGCACACGCTCGAAGCTTCCCTTGGAGTGCCGGTATCCGGGGTTGATGAGTGCTGCAGGTTCGGGGTCAGGAAGAGGCGCGGGCGCGGCGGTCGCGGATGGCGGTGAGGGTCAGGCCGGTGATGACGAGCGCGACACCGCCGGCGCCGAAGCCGGTGACGAGGGTGCCGCGGCTGCTCAGCCGGGCGTCGCACTGCATCGGCGTGATGCCCTCGTTGGGGCGAAAGACCGAGCCGCAGCCGTCACCGCCGGCGTGCACCGGGCGAACAGCGAGCACCACCCCGACGATCAGCAGGACAGCACCCACCGCGCCGAGGACCTTGCTCAGCACCGGCCGCCCTCTCCGGTACCAGGACGAGCAATCGCCAGGACCGACCACGAATGGTGGGTCAGATCCTCTGCGCGCACGGTTACTCCCTGGCAGCTCGGTGAGATTTGATCAAATCTAACGCAGCTAGCAGCCGGCGCTGAAGTTCGGAACGGCCGGTCGGAGGAATCTTCACAGTGTTCTAACGCGCTCGGTTGGCCGGTCGAGCGGGTGACCGACGCGCTCGGGTACGCGGTGCACAGCTCAGGGCAGGATGGTGCGGAGCAGGCGGCGGGTGAGGCCGCCGTCGGCCAGGCCCAGCTCGACGAGGTCGTCGAAGATGAGCTGGTCGGCCGAGGCCGCGCGGATGCCGGCGTCGAGGATCCGCTCCGAACGGCTGAGCTGGGCGACAAGTGCGGTGTCGCGAAGATGCCGGGAGAGCAGACGCGACGTACGGCGACGGTACGGCGTACCGGCGTCCCCGGAGCCGGCGCGGAGGGCGTCCGCGATCGACCGGCCGGCCAGCAGACCGGTGGCGACCGCGTAGTAGATGCCTTCGCCGGTCATCGGGTTGATCAGGCCGGCCGCATCGCCCGCGAGCAGCACCGGCCCGCGCGGCGGCCGCCAGTTCCAGCCGGCCAGTGGCAGGTGGTGGCCCCACCACGACGCGCCGCCCTCGGTCGCACCGGGCAGCAGCTCTTCCAGGTGCTTCAGCAACTCGGCCCGTGTCGGACGGGTGCCGGCGAGGAGTTCGCCGTACCCGACGTTCGACAAGCCGTCGCCGCGGTCGAAGGACCATGCGTACGACGGTTGCCGGCCGGGACCGTACGCGATCACCTGCGCCGCCGCACGCTCTGGCGGGGTGGGCGCATAGCCACGGATCGCCAGTGCGACCGGCGCGGGCTTGACGCCGAGTTCCCGCCGTACGACCGAATGCGCGCCGTCCGCGCCGACGACGAAACGCCCGTGCAGATCGTCCACCGCGACCGGCCCCCGGCCGATTGTCAGCTCACGAACGCGGCGGCGGATCAGGTGCGCACCGGCTGCCTGTGCCGCCTCGACGAGCCGATGGTCGAACACGGTCCGCGGGACCACCCAGGTCGGCCGGGCGAGTTCGCGATCGACGCCGGCCGCACCGCGGTTCAGTACGAAGCGGCGTACCGGCGTCCAGTCGTCGAGGATGCCCGTGACGCCGACGCCGGCCAGCAGGTCGAGGACGTGCGGCGCGATCCCGTCCCCGCACGCCTTGTCGCGCGGGAAGTCATGCCGATCGAGCAGCAGTACCGACAGGCTCGGGTCTGCCGCCAACGCACCGAGCGCGGCCGACGCACCCGCCGGCCCGGCTCCGACAACGATCACGTCCCACATTCCGCACAGTGTGGCACTAGCCGATCAGGTGCCTGGGCGGCGGCCGGGCTTGTTGGTACGCCGGGGTGTGCGGCGCGGACGGGCCGCGCTCGGGGTCGGCGCACCCAGCGGCGTGACCGGGCGGGCCTCGTCAGGGTCGACGACCTTGGGCGGCGGCGGGACGAAGACCGGGACAGTCTCCTCCTCATCAGCCATCGGCGCGGGAGGTGGCGGTGGCGGTGGCGGTGGTGGCTCGGCGCGAGCGGCCGCCTCCTTACTCACGCGGGGGCGCGGTGCCGCGAGTGAGACCGCCGGGGCCGCGACCGCCGGACGGTGGTGCTGATGGCGGCGGTGCGGGAGCCGGGTGCGCAACTCGAGGCCGAGCGCATCGAGCAGCTTGCTACAGGCAACGATCGAGAGCGCGACCGCACCGACGGTGCAGGCCGCGAACAGAACCGACTGCCCGCCCGCCGACCAGTTCGACGGATCGGTACGGATCATCGCGGCCACCATCGCGACCACGATCGCATTGGTGATGCCGAGGGCAACGGCCAGGCCGACCGTACGCAGCAGCACACGGCGTTCCAGCCCGACATCGTCGGCGGCGGCCACCAGGCCGGCGATCAGACCGGCGAGAACCGGCACCGTATAAACAAGTGCAAGTGTGAGCCCCGGGCTGGCGACGAGATAGAAGACGTCGAACACCAGCGCCGTACCGGTCAGCGCGGCCGCGAAGCAGACCACCATCGGTGGATACGCACGCAGGACCGTGACCGCGTCCGCGGGCACGGTCCTGAACATCCGCAAGGCCAACAGCAACGACTCATCCCCTCGTTCTCACCCATTGTGCCGTTGCCTCGGCACCCTGAGTCAGATCAACGGTCAGCGAGTCGCGGGGATACGTATCCCCAGGCCATCACAATCGCCGTCCGACGAGCGTTTCCCGCTCAACAGCGCCCGCAGCGTGCAGTTGTGATGGCCCGGGGATCCGCTAGGCGGCGAGTTGTCCCGGCGCGAGCTTTTCGCGCAGGTCGTCGAGGATCCGGCGCAGGACCCGAGACACCTGCATCTGGCTGACCCCGATGTCGTTGCCGATCTCCGACTGCGTCCACCCCTCGATGAACCGCAACTGCAGGATCCGGCGGTCCCGCTCACCGAGGTCGGCGAGCACCGGCTCCAGCATCTCGACCGTCTCCAGCTGGTCGATGCTCGCGTCGTCGTCGTCCGCGACCACGTCGGCCAGCGTCAGCTCGGCGTCGGCATCGGCCGGCCGGTCGAGCGACAGCACGTTGAAGCAGCCTTTCGCC
>DASSDE010000217.1:0-2342 GCA_035697365.1 Kribbella sp.
CGTCAGCCCCGGGGCGTCGCCGATCCGCCGGACGCCGAGCAGGACACCGGCCATGAACGAGACCCGGGCCATCGAGTCGTGCCGGATGGTCAGCGTCTCGCCCTCGTCGCCGAACAGCACCTCCTGGTGCGCGATCAGCCCACGCAGCCGGACGCCGTGCACCCGGATCCCCTCGACGTCCGCGCCCCGGGCGCCGTCGAGTGCGGTCGTCGTCGCGTCCGGGATCGGTCCCGACCCGGCCTCGCGCCGCGCGTCGGCGATCAGCTCGGCCGTCCGGCGGGCGGTCCCGGACGGGGCGTCCACCTTGTCCGGGTGGTGCAGCTCGATGATCTCGACGGACTCGTAGTACCGGGCGGCCTGGGTGGCGAACTGCATCATCAGCACCGCGCCGATCGAGAAGTTCGGCGCGATCAGGACGCCCGTCGCCGGCGACTTCTCCAGCTGCGAGCGGAGCGTGCCAAGCCGTGCGTCGTCGAAGCCGGTGGTGCCGACGACCGCGTGGATCCCGTGCGCGATACACCAGGCCAGGTTGTCCATCACGACCTCGGGCCGGGTGAAGTCGACGACGACCTCGGCACCGGCCGCGGTCAGCGCGTCGAGCTCGTCGCCCTGGTCGAGCTGCGCGACGAGCTCACAGTCACCGGCCTCCTCGATCGCGAGGCACGTCTGAGCGCCCATCCTGCCCTTGGCCCCCAGCACACCGACCTTGATCATCCGCACCCGTCCTCCAGTCCAGTAGAGGCCCCAAGGATCTCATCCGGTCGCGACGGTGGGCCGCTCGGCCTTCGGAACCCACACCTGCAGGCCGATCGTCTGCCGCGCCGGCGCCAGCAGCTCGTAGTCGGCGTGGAAGTCCAGCCCGCAGGCGTGCAGCGCGGTGATCTCGGCGTCGCTGATCGCCCGGTTGAGGATCAGCAGCGGCGGTGGTGCCGGCCGCTGTTTCCGGCAGACCTCCTCGATCCCGGCAGCGGTCCGCCCACGTTCCTTGGGCGCGATCCATGCCTCCCCCACCGGTCGGCCGCCGAGCATCAGCACCAGGCCGGCCATCTTGTCGAAGGCAAGCATCGGGCGTCCGGGCGTCTCGGCGTACGGCTGGAGATCGTTCGCCAGCAGGTGGTAGTTCTGTTCGGCGGCCGGTGCCAGGTACAGGCCCTTCAGCGCAGGGAGGGTCGACGCCGCGGTCAGCTGGGAGTGCCCGACCGAACGGTACGGGTAACGGAACAGGCCCGTGTAGGCGATCGTCGCGGTCGCGACGAGCGACCCGACCAGTACGAGCCCGACTGTCGCCTTGGCCGCGATCGGTGTCGCCCAGATCCCGGTCAGTACCGCGATCAGTACCGCTGCCCAAGCGGCGAACGCGTTGAAGCCGATCGTGTACAGCCCGGTGTTCGTCCCGAACGCCTGCACGAACGGGAGCAGGACGAGCAACGCCAGGATCGCCCAGGTACGCCGGTTCTCCCGGCTCAACCGCGAGCAGTCCGTCACGCCGACGCGCCCCGCGATCAGTGCGCCGGCGGCGGCCACGATGGCGACGAGTACGGCCGCCAGCAGCGTCTCGGCGTACAGCGGGATGTGTTGTGAACCGCCCAAGGCACCGTCGTCGACGACCACGTGGCGTACCGAAAGGATGAAGGCGGCGAGGGCGATGGCCGCGGCGGCGATCCGGAGCCCGCGCCACCGGGCGATGACGGTGACCGCGGTCGCGATCAGGAGCAGCCCGTGCGCGACGAGCGTCCGGCCGAACAGGTCGACGGTGCTCGACCAGTAGAGCTGCAGCAGCTCGGCCGGCGAGTAGGACGTACCGGCGATGAACTTGTTGACCTTCACGATCCCCGGCACCGCGATGTTCAGCCGCACCACGAACAGCTGCACGACCAGCGCAGTCAGCGCGATGCCGCCCAGGGCGTAAAGGATGCCGCGGGCAACGGATCGCCAGGTCTGGCCGGCCAGCACCACGACCGCGGTGATCACGATCAGGCCGATCACCACGACCGAGGTCCACTTGGCGAGCAGCATCACGCCGATCACCAGACCGAAGATCACGAAGATCCAGGACGGCACCGGCGTACCACGATCGACCGCGGCTGCCATCCACAGCACGCAGGACACCAGCGTCAGTACGCCGAGCAGCACCACATCGTTGTACCCGGGCGTTTGCGGCAGCCAGCTGTAACACATCCCGCCCGCTGCCAGGATCACCGCCGTACCGGCAATCTCCCACAACCTGGTCGGCGGCATCCCCGGCCGCCGGCCGCGTAACCAGCGCATGAACCTGTACCCGAACAGGAGATGGACCACGACCACGGTGCAGAGCCGGAACAGCCGGAGCCGGACGATGTCGT
>DASSDE010000218.1:0-4215 GCA_035697365.1 Kribbella sp.
CTCATCACGTCTCGGAACACCGGTCCTCCTTGGAGACCACCACCCCGGGCACCCTGGGGATCGTGCAGTACGACGTACGTGACGAACCGTGGGTTGTCGGCCGGGGCAAATCCGGCGAAAGAAGTCGCCCAGTTGCCGTACTTCCCGGTGCCGGGGACCACCTGCTGCGCGGTACCGGTCTTGCCGGCCACCAGGTAGCCGTCGATCGAGGCCTGCGGCGCCGTGCCCTTCTTGGCGGTCACCGACTCCATCATCGTGGTGACCTCCTTGGCGGCCTTCTCGCTCACCACCCGGCGCGGCGGGGCGATCTTGTTCGGCGTCAGGGTGCCGTCGGCGTTGATGTAGTTGCGGACCAGCTTCGGCGGTACGTACACACCGCCGTTGGCGACCGCGTTCACGGCGGCGGTCTCCTGGACGGCGTTCACCGACAGGCCCTGGCCGAATGCGACGTTCGACCGGGTGATCTCGGGCCACTCGTCACCCGGTGCCAGCCGGCCGTTGGTCTCACCGGGGAAGTTCAGCCCGGTCGGCTCCCCGAAGCCGAAGTCGTGCAGGTACTTCACGAACTGCGGGATCGGCATCCGGTGCGAGAGCATGATCGTGCCGACGTTCGACGACTTCGCGATGATCCCGGAGACGGTCAGGTTCATCGGGCCGTGCGACCAGTGGTCCTTGATGGTCCGGCGCTGCACGTCGATGGTTCCCGGCACCTGGATCTTGGTGTTCAGGTCGATCTTCCCGGCGTCGGCGAGGGCGGCCATCGTCACCACCTTCTGGACGCTGCCCGGCTCGAAGCTGCGCTCCAGGCCGGGATTGTTCAGATCCTTCGAGGTGTACGGCTTGTTCGGGTCGAACGACGGATAGTTGGCCAGCGCGACCAGTTCGCCGGACCGGACGTCCATCACGACCACGGTGCCGGCGCTCGCGTGGTACTGCTGCACTGCCTGCTGGATCCGCTTCTCGGCGAAGTACTGCAGGTCGTTGTCCAGCGTCAACTGCAGACCGACACCCGGCTTCGGCTCGGTGACCGTGTGCTTGGCGTTCGGGATCTGGTTGCCCTTGGCATCGACCTCGTAGACCGCCTTGCCGTCGGTGCCGGACAGCTTGTCGTTCAGCCCGTACTCGAGGCCGGACAGGCCCTTGCCATCGGCACCTGTGACACCGACCAGCGTGGCGGCGATGCTGCCGTTCGGATGGCTGCGGATCGGGTCCGACTCGGTGTACAGGCCGGCCAGCAGCGGCGCCTGCTGCTCCTTGACCTTGCCCTTGTTCTGCTCGGCGATCGGCACGTTCGCGGCCTTCAGCTCGGCCTGGATCGCGCTCCACACCGTCGGGCTCACGTGCCGCGCGAGGCGCGCGTACCGGCCGGGACCGGACATCGCCTTGATCAGGTCGGCGGTCTTCGTGCCGGGCAGCTTCGCGGCCAGGATCGCGGCCAGTTCCTGCGCCACCGGCTTGGTCTGCTGCGGGTCCGCGGTGATCGCCACCGCGTCCTCGGTCACGGCGAGCTGGACGCCGTTGCGGTCCTCGATGGTGCCGCGGTCGGCCTGCAGGATGAACGAGCGAGCGTTCTCCTTGGTCGCCGCCTGCGCGTAGCTGTCCGGGTCGACGCCCTGCAGCAGCACGAGCCGGCCGGCGAACAGTGACAGTACGAACGCCATCACACCGAACGTCAGACGCAGCCGCAGCGCGGGACGTCCGAGCCGCAACATCCGCGGGGGCTTCTTCACCCTGGGCTTCTTCGGGCGTGGCTGCGGACGGTTCTGCGGCGGGCGCTTCTTCGCCGCGGTCTTCCTGACCGGGCGCTTGGCAGCGGCCTGCTTCACGGGCCTGCCCGTGGCCGCGGCCTGCTTGCGTGGCGCTGCCGTCTTCTTTGCCGCGATCTTCTTTGCTGCAGCCTTCTTCGCCGGCTCCTTCTTCGCTGCCGCCTTCTTCGCGGGGGCCTTCTTCACGGGGCGGGGTGCGGCCGCCGCCGCGGAACGCTGCTGCTCCTCGCGGGCCTTGCGGAGCAGGCGCTCGCGGGTCGACTCCGGGCGCTGCGGGGTGGCACGCGTACTGTCGGTAGCGGGCGGACGACGGGGCTGAGCCTTGCGGGGCGGGTTCTCCCGGCCCGGTGCAGTGCCCCGCTTGCGCGGCGGCGGCTCGTTTCCCCGTCGGTCCGTCATCCGATCATCCCCGTGTGGTCGTGATGGGCTTCTTCGTCGTGGCCGGCGGCTTGGTCGTGCCGGTCGGCGGCTTGGTGGTTGCAGTGGGCGGCTTGGTGGTTCCGGTTGTCGGCTTGACCGGGGTCACGGGCTTCACCGGGGTCACCGGCGTGACCGGGGCCACCGGCTTCACCGGCTTCACCGGCTTCACCGGCGGCTTCGTCGCCGTCCCGGTCGGAGCCGCGGGGCCGAACATCGCCGTGGCGGATCCGGCCTTGCCCTCTGCCGGTACGCCGAGCACGCGGCCGTCGGACAGCCGCAGGAACACCGGGTTCGGGTTCGGCACCATGCCCATCCGCAGTGCGCGGTCGGACAGGTTCTGCGGTGACTCCAGCGTCCGGACCTGCTTCTCCAGGGCCTCCTGCTGGTCGCGCAACTGATCCGCCTGGCCGCTCAGCTTGGTGATGCCGAACGTGCCGCTCTGCAACTGGGTGTTCAGCAGCAGCAGGCCGACCAGGCCCGCGGCCAGCAGCGACACCACGAAGATGACGAACGGCATCCGCGGCGGCCGGAACGGCGCCCCGTACACCACCCGCAGCCGCGGCTGGTCCGGCTTCTTCTTCGCGGCCGGGGCCGGTGTCACCCGCGCCTTCTGCGGGCTGAAGACAGTACTCATCAGGCCACCAGTCCCTTCTCCCGGATCCTCATCGCCGCGCGCACCCGAGCAGAGGCGGCCCGCGGGTTCACGGCGACCTCCTCGTCGGTGGGCCGTTCGGCGCCCCGGGTCAACAGCTTCAGGTACGGTTCGTGCCCGGCCGGGATCACCGGAAGGTCGTCCGGTACGTCGGACTTCGTGCCCGGCGCGAACGCCTGCTTGGTGATCCGGTCCTCGAGCGAGTGGTAACTCATCACCACGATCCGGCCGTGCAGCGCCAGCGCCCCGAGCGCGGCAGGTAGCGCCCGGCGCAGTACGTCGAGCTCGCCGTTCACCTCGATCCGCAACGCCTGGAAGGTGCGCTTCGCCGGGTGTCCCCCGGTGCGCTTGCCGGCCTGCGGGATCGCGTCCCGGACCAGCTCGGACAGCCGCGCGGTGTTCGTGAACGGCTCGGCCGCACGCTCGCGGACGATCCGGTCCGCGATCCGGCGCGCGAACTTCTCCTCGCCGTACTGGAACAGGATCCGGGCCAGGTCGGCGGCGCTGTAGGTGTTCACGATGTCGGCCGCGGTGGTCCCGCGGGTCGGGTCCATCCGCATGTCCAGCGGCGCGTCCTGCGAGTACGCGAACCCGCGATCGGCCTCGTCGAGCTGCATCGACGAGACGCCCAGATCGAACAGGATGCCGTCGATCGCCGGTACGCCGAGGTCCGCAAGGGCCCGCGGCAGTTCGTCGTACACGGCGTGCACGAACGAGATCCGCTCTTCGTACGGCGCGAGGCGTTCGGCGGCCAGGCGCAGCGCGTTCGGGTCCCGGTCGAAGGCGATCAGCCGGACCTCGGGGAACTGCCGCAGGAACGCCTCGGAATGACCGCCGAGGCCGAGGGTCGCGTCGACGAGGACAGCGCCCGGACGCGCGAGGGCCGGCGCCAGCAGCGCGACCACGCGCTCCAGCATCACCGGCACATGCCGCTCCGCAGCGTCCATCTCGACCCTTCCCGTCACTGCCCTGCCACCGCGGGAGCGACCCTGCCCCCGCAGGTCATGTGTGTGCGTAGGTAGACAGCACCGTCCGGTCAGATCGCGGGTACGCCTTCCGGGGAAGTACCTGCTGGTCTTGGCGCCGGGGAAGTGACGCCAACACTCCAGGTCGGAAGTCGGACCCGTGATCTCACCGGACGGCCGATGTGTCGTGAAGTCCCACGCTGTTCTGCTCTAGAAGATGCCCGGCAGTACTTCCTCGGACAGGTCGGCAAATGCCTGCTCCTGCTCCGCGGAGTACCGGTTCCAGTTCTCCGTGTTCCAGATCTCCACCCGGTTCATCGCCCCGATGACGACGCAGTCGCGATCCAGCGTTGCGTAATCGCGCAGCATCGGTGGGATGGTGACCCGGCCCTGCTTGTCCGGCATCTCGTTG
>DASSDE010000219.1:0-4233 GCA_035697365.1 Kribbella sp.
TGATCACCCACCGGTTCGGGTACGGCGACTTCGAGCGCGCGTTCGACGTCGCGCGCCAGGGGCAGTGCGGCAAGGTGATCATGGACTGGACGGCTGAGACGCTGGAGGAGAAGCACTGATGTTCGCATCGATGCGGGACGACCTGACGACCACCATCGGCGAGATCCGCGACGCCGGGCTGTACAAGTCCGAGCGGGTGATCACCTCGCCACAGCAGGCCTTGATCTCGGTTGCCACCGGCAACGAGGTGCTGAACTTCTGTGCGAACAACTACCTCGGGCTGTCCGACCACCCGGAGGTTGTCGCGGCCGCCAAGGACGCTCTGGACCGGTGGGGATTCGGGCTGTCGTCGGTCCGGTTCATCTGCGGTACGCAGCAGATCCACAAGGATCTGGAAGGTGCCCTGAGCAACTTCCTCGGCACCGAGGACACGATCCTCTACAGCTCCTGCTTCGACGCGAACGGCGGCCTCTTCGAGACCCTGCTCGGGGCCGAGGACGCGATCATCTCCGACGAGCTCAACCACGCCAGCATCATCGACGGCGTCCGGCTCTCGAAGGCCAAGCGGTACCGCTACAAGAACCGCGACATGGCCGACCTGGAGGCCCAGCTCAAGGACGCGGCGGGTGCGCGGTACCGGCTGATCGCCACCGACGGCGTGTTCTCGATGGACGGGTACGTCGCCCCGCTGGACGAGATCTGCGACCTGGCCGAGCGGTACGACGCGCTGGTGATGGTCGACGACTCGCACGCGGTCGGCTTCGTCGGCGCCGACGGTGCGGGTACGCCGTCGCTGTTCGGCGTGAAGGACCGTGTCGACATCGTCACCGGCACGCTCGGCAAGGCACTCGGCGGCGCCTCCGGTGGATACGTATCCGCGCGCCGCGAGATCGTGGAACTGCTGCGCCAGCGTTCCCGCCCGTACCTGTTCTCGAACTCGCTGGCCCCGTCGGTGACGGCTGCCTCGCTCAAGGCGCTCGAGCTGATCGGCGGCTCCAGCGACCTCCGCGACAAGCTCACCGCGAACACCAAGCTCTTCCGCACCAAGATGACCGAGGCCGGCTTCGACATCCTGCCCGGCGACCACCCGATCGCCCCGGTGATGATCGGCGACGCCGCCGCAGCCGGTCGCCTGGCCGACAAACTCCTCGACCTCGGCATCTACGTGATCGGCTTCTCCTACCCCGTGGTCCCCCAGGGCAAGGCCCGCATCCGCGTCCAACTCTCCGCAGCCCACTCCACCGAACACGTACAACAAGCCATCAAAGCCTTCACCGAAGCCCGAGCCGCGCTCAGCTGAGCAGCTCAGCCGGATCCAGCCGGTACCAGTCGGGGCCGACGAAGAAGTGCAGCGTCGGCCCCCGCCCGACGACCTCGGCGCCGACCATCGAGCCGCCGTCGGGGCGTACGACCTGGTACTCGCGCTCGACCTGGACGTACCCGTCCGCGAGCCGTCCGACGACGAGCCGATCCGCGTCGTCGCCGTACCCGCCGTAGAAGGCGACGGCGTCCCCGCGGATCGCGACCGCCTTCGCGCCTTGCACCGTGTTGCCCCAGGACCGGACTGCCGTACCGCGTAGCTCGACCAGCGGGAAGTCTGTGTAATAACAGGTCCACGCAGCCTCGCCTTCGACGTTCAGCGCGTAGCAATCGGCGATGTCCAGATCGAAGACATCCGGCTCGGCCTCGAGCTGCGGCGTGAAGCGAACGAGGCCTGATGCCCCGATCGGTTCAGTGCCGGTGCCGGACCCCCAGCCGTAGTTGCCGAACACGCCCTCGTCGAAGTACCCGACCCAGACCGCACCGGACGGCGTCGCGAGCACGTGCTGGATCCCGTCGCCGAAGAGCCCGTGTCGCACCGGACGACCGCCTGCGTCGTACAGGATCGCGTTCGGGGGCGTGCCGTCCTGACCGCGCCGTGCCCGCGGCCCGACAACCAGGAATCCGCCGCCCGGCATCGGCTGCACCATCGGAAAGGTCAGTGAGAGTCCGGCGATCTCGATCTCCTGCTCCAGGTCCGGAGCGTGGATCGTCGCCCGCGCCGGGAGCGGCCGAGCGAGCCGGTCGACCGGGAAGCCGGCGCCACCCGGGCCTGTTTCCCGCCCATGAAACTGCGGAGCATCAGCAGCGCGGGCCCACAGCGCAGCGGCCTCCCCCACCGCCCCGACCGAAACCGCGACCAGTTCGGCACCCGCACCGCTCGGTTCCAGTCTCCCGACGGACATCGTCGCCACCGGTTCGCGCTTCCGCTGCTTGCGCCGCTTCATCCCGCAATTGTCCATGTCCTCGGGCAGGATGGCGGTATGGCGGTGATTGGTGGGCGGGGTGTCAATCGGGCGACGTTGGCTCGGCAGTTGTTGCTGGGGCGGGAGGCGGTGCCGGCCGGCGAGGTGGTCGGGCGGCTGGTGGGGATGCAGGGGCAGGAGGCCAAGCATCCGTACGTCGGGTTGTGGTCGCGGGTCGACGGGTTCGAGGAGGCCGAGCTGGATCGGGCTGTCC
This sequence comes from Kribbella sp., assembly GCA_035697365.1. Classification (GTDB taxonomy): domain Bacteria; phylum Actinomycetota; class Actinomycetes; order Propionibacteriales; family Kribbellaceae; genus Kribbella. Next base: position 2,500 of record DASSDE010000219.1, read on the forward strand.
GCGAGCGCAAGGTCGTCCGCGGGACGATGTGGCGGGGCACGCTGCATCTGGTGACTGCCGCGGACTACCTGCGGTTCCGTACGACGGTGGCGCCGGTGCTCGAGGCGGGGCTGAAGGTGCTGGGCGACCGCGGCGCGGGGCTCGAGCCGGACAAAGTGGTGGCCGCGGCGAAGAAGCTGCTCGCGAAGGAGCCACTGACGTTCACCGAGGTCCGCGACGCGCTGCAACAGCAGTTCCCGGACGTGAACGAGCGGGCCCTCGGGTTCTGTACGCGGATGCTGGTGCCGCTCGTGATGCACCCCGCCGACGTCCGCTGGTCCTGGACGGCGAACTCACGTTTCACGCCCGCGGAGGACTGGATCGGCAAGAAGCTGCACGCGAGGCCGGAGGCCACCGAGCTCGTCACGCGATACCTGCAGGCGTTCGGCCCGGCCACGCCCGCGGACTTCCAGACCTGGTCCGGCTTGCCGAAGGCGAAGCCGTTGTTCGACGAGCTCGACCTCGTGACGTTCACCGACGACGCGGGCAAGACGCTCTACGACGTACCGGATGCGCCACGACCGGACCCGGACACACCGGCGCCGGTGCGCTTCCTCCCGGAGTTCGACAACGTCCTGCTCTCGCACGCGAAACGCGAGCGGATCATCGCCGACGAACACAAGCCGGCCGTCTTCACCAAGAACCTCCGGGTGAAGGCGACGTACACCGTGGACGGCCTGGTCGCCGGGCTCTGGACGAGCGAGAAGAAGCGTGGTGTGGCCACTCTCACGCTCACGCCGTTCGGCCGGACGCTCAAGAAGACGCAGGCGGAGCTGGAGCGTGAGGGCAGCGGCCTGATCCGTTTCCTGGAGCCGGACGCCAAGTCGTTCGACGTGGTTACGGACGGTTAATGAGGTTGTTGTCACACGGCAGAGGACTGGGCCGGAAACCATTTGCCGGGTGGAATAGCCAGATGAGTACAGTCCCCTCAATCACTCTGGACAACGGCGTCGAGATCCCGCAGCTGGGCCTGGGGGTCTGGCAGGTCGAGGACGCGATCGTCACCGATGTGGTCACGACGGCCTTCGAGACCGGCTACCGGCATGTCGACACCGCCGCGATCTACGGCAACGAGGCCGGTGTCGGCCGGGCGATCGCCGCCGCCGGCATCCCGCGGGACGAGCTGTTCATCACCACCAAGGTGTGGAACTCCGACCAGGGCTACGACAGCACGCTGAAGGCGTTCGACACCAGCGTGGCGAAGCTCGGCCTGGAGACAGTCGACCTGTACCTGATCCACTGGCAGTCGCTGCAGCGGGATCTGTACGTCGACACCTGGAAGGCGCTCGAGCAGCTGTACGCCGACAAGCGGGTCCGCGCGATCGGCGTCTCGAACTTCCACGAGCCGGCGCTGCGACGGCTCTTCGAGGAGACCTCGATCCGCCCCGCGGTGAACCAGATCGAGCTGCACCCGGCGCTCCCGCAGGACGAGCTGCGCGCCTTCAACGCCGAGAACGACATCGTCACCCAGGCGTGGAGCCCGCTCGCGTCCGGTCAGCTGCTCGGCAACCCGGCGCTGGAGACGATCGGTACGAAGTACGGCAAGTCGCCGGCCCAGGTGATGATCCGCTGGCACCTCCAGCTCGGCAACGTGGTGATCCCGAAGACGATCACCCCGAGCCGGATCAAGGAGAACTTCGAGGTCTTCGACTTCCGCCTCGACAACGACGACATGGCCGCGATCGCCGACCTGGA
>DASSDE010000220.1:0-3756 GCA_035697365.1 Kribbella sp.
CATCGGGGCCCCGATCACCGTGACGACCGACGACGACCCGGCCACAGCGACTGCGAACCTGCGCTCGGTGATGGCCGGCATGCTCGACGAGAGCATCCGGAGCTATCCCGAGCAGCCGGCCGGAGCGTGGTGGCTGCCGGCCTCGTACGGCGGCGGCGCGCCGACCCCGGACGAGGCCGAACGGCTCGACCGCGAGGAACTGGCCGAGCGCCGCAAGAAGGCCTGAACCCCCTTGACCTGCGGGGCGGATCGAGGGTACGAAAGCACTCGTTGACGTAGCAGGAACCTGGGGGGTCCCTGTGCGGCGAGCTGCTGCGGTGGCTCGCGTACTCGAGCGGGCGGGGGCAGGTTTTTGTTCGATTCACCGGAAGAGCTGCATCTTTTCGACCCCGGTGCACTGACACCGGCGCCGCATGTGGCCGAGCACATCCCGGATGCCGGTGCGTACTTCATCGACTGGGCGACCCGCGGACTGTCCGCGGACCGCGCCCGCGAGGTGGAGTCCGCGGTGAACGGCCGGCGCAACCAGAACGGCTGGTTCCCGCTCGAGTCGCTGGACAACATCGGCCGGAAGGGTTTCTGGCGCGGTCCGCTGACCTACCTGGCCCGGATGACCGCCGACGACCCGCGGATCGTTCAGGAGTGGGCCACGGACGGCCTGGACGGCAAGCAGGCGAGTGGCGTCGAGGCCACTGTGGACCACCTGCTCTATCAGCAGGGTCACGCGGTTGCAGCCACCTGGGCCGTCGCCGTACGCCCGCGCACGTTCTTGGACGCGGAGGTCCTCGGAGACCGCCTCCTGGCCGCGTGGGAGTACAACCTCGGCTCCATTCGCGTCAAGGACGTCGCCAAGGCCGTACGCCGCTGGAACCGCTAGTGCGCCGTGTCGGAGCACCACGCGGTCAGTGGAACTGCGGGATGATCAGGTAGAGCCCGTAGAGCACCGCAGCCAGGCAGGCCGCGAAGCACAGTGCGGCGACACCGGTGTCCACGACGGACGGCTGCCGCTTCTCGTCGATCGCCACGGCCCGCCGCGACATGGCGGTCACACCGAACGCGAACAGCACCGCCAGGCCGACACCGAAGAGCAGGCTGACCAGTGCCACCTCACCGAGGGCACCCCAGTTGACGTGCATCGCCGTACTCCTCTCAGGCTGCCGCGGCCGTGGCTGCGGGGGTCGACGAACTCGGGTACTCGTTCACGTTGTCCGACGTCACCGGGCGGCGGCGGGACGCCGCGTAGATCGCACCGCCGGCCGCCACCGCGAGGATCGCGATGATCACGACACCGAGGTTGCCGGAGTCGGCAACCTCACCGGCCAGCGCTCCGACGATCGCGGCGGCCGGCAGTGTCAGCAGCCAGGCCACGGCCATCCGGCCGGCGACTGTCCAGCGCACCTCGGCCAGCCGCTTGCCGAGGCCGGCGCCGAGGATGCTGCCGGAGCAGACCTGTGTGGTGGACAGCGGGAAGCCAAGGTGCGACGAGACCAGCAGCACCGAGGTCGAACTGGTCTCCGCGGAGAAGCCCTGCGGCGACTCGATCTCGGCCAGGCCCTTGCCCATCGTCCGGATGATCCGCCAGCCGCCGAGGTACGTGCCGAGCGCGATCGCCGTACCGGCCGCCAGGATCACCCACAGCGGCGGCTTGGCGCCGGAGTGCAGGCTGCCGGAGGTGATCAGTACGAGCGTGATGACGCCCATCGTCTTCTGCGCGTCACCGGTGCCGTGCGCCAGCGACACCAGCGACGCCGACGCGATCTGGCCGGCGCGGAATCCGTCGTCGACCGACTTCTTGCGGGCCCGCTGGGTGATCTTGTAGGCCAAAAAGGTGCCGAGCAGCGCGACCACGCCGGCCACGATCGGCGCCGCGACGGCCGGGATGATGATCTTCTGGACGACGGTCGCGAAGTGCACGGCGCTGCTCCCGGAGGCGATCCAGGTGGCGCCGATCAGGCCGCCGAAGAGTGCGTGCGACGAGGAGCTCGGCAGGCCGACGTACCAGGTCATCAGGTTCCAGAGGATGGCGCCGACCAGGCCGCCGAAGATCACCGGCACGGTCACCTTGGCGTCGTCGACGATGCCGCTGGAGATCGTCTTGGCCACCTCGGTCGAGATGAACGCGCCGACCAGGTTCAGCACCGCGGACAGCGCGACCGCGATCTTCGGTTTCAGGGCTCCGGTGGCGATCGAGGTCGCCATCGCGTTGGCAGTGTCGTGGAACCCGTTGGTGAAGTCGAACACCAACGCGGTGACGATCACCACGACGACCAGGAACGAGAGGTCCATGCGCGATCACTTCCCTAGGCGGACGATCAGCAACGTCGATCGACTGTAGGCTCGGTGAGTGAATTCTGAATGAACCCCCTCACACCGGCGCACGCACCTTGATCGGGCAGCGGACGGATCAGCTGTACTGCAGCTCGTAGAGCCCGCTGACCGCCTTGCAGTTGGTGATGATCGTTCGGCCGGCGGCGGCGACGCCGGCCGCGTATGCGCGACACTCGGGCTGGGACTCGAAGTACCTCGTCGTGACCGACTGCTGGGCCGCGGCGGCCGTTCCCGCTCCGGCGGTCAGCGCGCCGACGGTGAGCACGACGGCCGTCAGTGCCTTGGCTGCTCTCATGAGAATGCTCCTCGGGAGTCGGAGAGGTTTCCGGGCACTCAGGATGGAGCGGGGCAGGGTCCGGTGACCTCGCTTCGAGGATTGTCGAACGTCACTCGAGGATCAGGTGCACCAGGGCGTAGACGAGGGCCGCGACGACACCGGCGGCCGGGATGGTCAGGACCCAGGCGGTGACGATGCCTTTGGCGACGCCCCAGCGGACCGCGGACAGCCGCTTGGTGGCACCCGCACCCATGACCGCGGACGTGATCGTGTGGGTGGTCGAGACCGGCGCGTGCAGACCGATCGCCATCACGTACAGCACCGCGGCGGAGACCGCCTCGGAGGCGAACCCACGGGCCGGGTCCAGGTGGATGATCCGGCGGCCGAGCGTCCGCATGATCCGCCAGCCACCCGAGTAGGTACCGAGTGAGATGGCGGTCGCGGCGGACAGCTTCACCCAGATCGGGATGCCGTCCTTGGGGTCCGCATGCCCGGTGCTGAGCAGCGCCAGGAAGATCACACCCATCGTCTTCTGCGCGTCCTGCAGGCCGTGCCCGAGCGCCATCGCGGCCGCCGACAGCGACTGCGCGAGCCGGAACCCGCGGGTGGTCTTCCCGGGGTTGTTGTTCCGGAACAGCCACAGGATCGCGGTCATCAGCAGGAACGCCCCGACGAACCCGACCGCGGGCGACAGCACCATCGGGATCACGACCTTGTCGACGATCCCGGACCACAGCACCACGCTGCTGGACGCGAGGCCGGCCCCGACCAGTCCACCGATCAGCGCGTGCGACGAGGAACTGGGGAGCCCGAAGTACCAAGTGATCAGGTTCCAGGTGATGGCACCGATCAGGGCGGCGACCACGACGACCAGTCCGTGTCGTCCGCCGGGGGTGTTGATGATGCCCTTGCCGACGGTCTCGGCGACCTCGGTGCCGAGGAACGCGCCGAGGAAGTTCATCACCGCTGCCATCGCCAGCGCCACCCGCGGCGTCAGGGCCCGGGTGGAGACCGAGGTCGCGATCGCGTTGGCGGCGTCGTGGAAGCCGTTGGTGTAGTCGAAGGCCAGCGCGATGACGACGACGGCGATGACGAGCGTGAGCTCCACGCTCAGCTCTCCTTGACGGCGATCTGCTCGACCGTGTTGGCGA
>DASSDE010000221.1:0-2125 GCA_035697365.1 Kribbella sp.
GCGTCGTACCCGCGTTCGACCACCTCGGCACAGGCTGCGTCGAGGATCCGCTCGACCTGCCGGCTGGCCCGGTCCTGGGTCGGCGTCCGACGAAGCGGATACGCACCCGATGTCACCATTCACTTATTGTCCACGCAAGCGAGGGACATCGTTGCCACCTCTTTGTGACAGATTGCCGACAGCTTGGTCATGCGGCATTCAATGCCGTCACTGGAAGGGGAGGCATCTCCATGCGCGTCAGCAAAGCTGTGGTTGCCGGGATCGCGTCCGCCGCACTCGCCGCGTCGGGGGCGGCCGGTACGGCGTACTCGCGGAACGGGTCGCAGGGCAACGACCTGCGGATGAACCAGCTGCAGGTCGTCGGATCGCACAACTCGTACCACCGGGAGCTCAGTCCGGCCGAGCAGAAGGTGCAGCAGCAACAGAACGCCGGCTCGGTCGACCTCTGGTACTCGCACGCACCGATCAGCCAGCAACTCGAGGACCAGAACGTCCGCTCCCTGGAGTTGGACCTGTTCCCGGACCCGAGCGGCGAGCTGTATACGTATCCACTGATCCGCAAGCTCACCGGGCAGGGGCCGCTGACCGACCCGGCGATGGCCGCGCCCGGGATCAAGGTCATGCACATCCCGGACTTCGACTACAACACGAACTGCGACACCTTCGTCGGCTGTCTGCAGCAGGTGAAGACCTGGTCCGCCGCGCACCCGAACCACGTGCCGATCGCGATCAACCTCGAGCTGAAGCAGTCCGACCCGCAGGTGGTCGCCGCCGGTGGCGTCGAGGCGCCGCCGTGGGACGCCGCGAACCTGGACGGCGTCGACACCGAGATCCGTTCGGTGTTCAGCGAGAAGGAGATCATCACGCCGGACGACGTCCGCAAGCCCGGCCTGACGCTGGAGCAGTCCGTCCTGCAGAAGGGCTGGCCGAAGCTGAACAGCGTCCGCGGCCAGGTGATGTTCTACTTCGACAACGGTGGGCCCGGCGCGATCCGCGACACCTACACCGCCGGCAAGCCGAACCTCGAGGGCCGGGCGGTCTTCACCCGCGGTCCGGAGGGCGCGCCGGACGCGGCGGTCACCGAGGTGAACGACCCGCGCGGCGCGAACCAGGCCGAGATCCAGCGCCTGGTGCAGAAGGGCTATCTGGTGCGTACGCGCTCCGACGAGCCGATGGCAACGATCCGCGACCAGGACTACACCCGGCTCGGCATCGCGCTGGCCAGTGGCGCGCAGTGGGTGACCACGGACTTCCCGGTCGCGGGGATGGCGGCCCGCTACGACAGCGACTACGTCGCCAAGCTGCCTGGGCACACTCCCGTACGATGCAATCCCGTCACCGCATCCGCGAAGGCGGCCGTCTCGGAAGGGTGAGTCATGTCGGAGCACGTGGTCGATGTCAGTTGGAGCCGTGGTGAATACGACTTCGCCTACGACAGCTATAACCGCGACCACGAGTGGCGCTTCGACGGTGGCATCACGGTGCCGGGCTCGGCGAACCCGAAGTACCTGGGGAACCCCGGCCCGGTCGACCCGGAGGAGGCGTTCGTGGCGGCGCTGTCGTCGTGCCACATGCTGACGTTCCTGTCGATCGCGGCCCGCAAGCGCCTGGTGGTCGACGCCTACGACGATCACGCGGTCGGCGTGATGGCGAAGAACGCCGACGGCCGGCTGGCGATCACCGAGGTGACCCTGCACCCGAAGATCGTCTGGGGCGGTACGGAGCCGGACGCCGAGGCGCTCGAGCGGCTCCACCACCTCGCGCACCGGGAGTGCTTCATCGCGAACTCGGTCACCACCGAGATCACCGTCGCGAGCTGACCGTCTGTTCGCAGCGGCAAAGCAAAACCACCCACCGACCGGCCTGAGCCTCGCGCAAGCGGCGTCAGGACGGTCGGCGGGTGGTTGGCGGTGCACCTCTGTGGCGGTGCACCGGTAACGGATCCGGGGGCGCCTCGCACGAGGGCGCCTCTGCGTTTGATGTGCGACTTCCGTGCGGTCTGGCTCGGTGGGCCAGGCCGTCCGGGTGCGCCGCCCGGTTCCGTTCGTCCGGGTGGCGCCTTACTGCTCGGCGGCGGCGTCGTTCCGGTCGTCGGTGGGCCGGCTCAGGTCGACCGCCAGCAGGT
>DASSDE010000222.1:0-3533 GCA_035697365.1 Kribbella sp.
GCCGCAGAAGCCGGCCAGCATGCCGACCGCGAACACGACCGCCGGCGTGCCGTGGAACTGCTGCACGAGCAACGGCCAGCCGACCGCGGCCGTCATCACCGGGAAGGCCGCGAAGGCGTTGCCCATGATGATCGTGAACAGCGCCATGCCGATGCAGTACAGCGCGACCGCGGCGATCAGCGAGCCCTTCGGGATCAGGTGGTTGGTGACGTTTCCGACCGCCTTGCCGACGCCGGACGCGGTGAACAGCAGTCCGAGCGTCGCAAGCATCTGCGGCAGGATCGCAGCCCAGCCGATGTGTTCCAGCAACCGGCGGCCCTCGTGCAGCGGCACGGCCGGCGATTTCGGCCGGAACAGCACCATCCCGACGACCAGCGCCAGGATCGACGCGACCCCGAGGCCGATGATCGTCGCCGAACCGGCCTCCAGCAGCAGCCTGCCGTCACCCAGTTTCACCTTCGCCAGCCAGGCGCCGAAGATCGCCGCGACGACCGGGATCACCAGTGCGGGCAGGAAAAGCTTGTTGCCGAACCTGTTCGCGAAGTGCTCCCGCTCGGCCGGTGTCGTGGTCCGTTCCTGACCGCGGGTCGGGAAGCCGAAGCCGGCCAGGATCGCGATCGCGATCACCGCGAGGCCGAGCACCCAGGCCGGAGCCTGCTTGTGGACGACGAACGTGCCGTAGCCGAACGAGACCCCGAGGAGGCCCCAGAACGCCGCGCTGCCGAGCCGTTTCGGGTTGCCGCGATCGTTGACGACCTGCAGCGCGATCAGCACGAAGAGGATCCCGCACAGCCAGTAGAACCACTCGACCTTGATCATCGGGCCGCCCCCTCGGCGTCGAGCTCGGCCTCGGCCGCGAGCTTGTCCAGTTGCCGGTCGAGCAGCCACAGCCGGGTGCCGTGGATGAGCAGCGCGCAGATGGCGGTCGGGATCGCCCAGACCGCGATGTCGATCGCCTCCAGCTTCAGCCCGTACGTCGTGTCCACGAAGCCGGTGATCAGCAGGATCGAGCCGACCGCGACGAAGATGTCCTCACCGAAGAAGACGCCGACGGTGTCGGAGCTGGCCGCGAAGCCCTTGATCTTCTCCTGCATCTTCTCCGGCAGCTTGCCGTACTTGCGCTCGGCGGCGCCGGCGGCCATCGGGTGGATCAGCGGCCGCACCGCCTGCGCGTACCCGCCGATGCTCGTCAGGCCGACCGCGGCGGTGCCCTGCCGGATCAGCATGTACAGCGCGAGCAGGCGGCCGGTGGTGAGGACCTTGAGTTTGCTGATCAGCTTGCGGGCCTGATGCTGCAGGCCGTAGCGCTCGATCAGCCCGATCACGGGCAGCGTGACGATGAAGACGGTGACGGAGCGGCTGCCGGCGAAACCGTCGCCGAACGCGTCCAGGATCTTGACCGGCGACAGACCGCCGATCAGGCCGGCCACGATCCCGGCCGCCGTGACGACCAGCATCGAGTTGATCCGGAGCGCGAAACCGACGACCACCACCGCGATAGCAAGCAGAACCCACATGGTTCCTCCGGGGGACGGAACGGTGTTGCAGGGGGGATGTTCCGCTCACCATAGGAGATTGTTGAACGATCCTGCAATGCATCATTCAAACAAATTCTCCACCGGCTGCACCGCGCAGCGTCTCCCAGTCGTGCTCGCGGGAGATCTCCCAGGCGGTCCAGCGGGACACCGGATCCCCGAGGGTGCGACGAGCTGATGGTCTGGCGCGACGGTCAGCTCATGGTCGACCAGGTGAAGCAGCGTGGGTGCATCGATCACGTAGCGAGTCATGCACCTCAGCGTGTCCTAGGGGAGGCGCCAGTCCACGGGGTCGGCGCCCTGGTTGGCCAGGAGGGCGTTGACTCGGCTGAAGGGGCGGGAGCCGAAGAAGCCGCGGTCCGCGGACATGGGGCTCGGGTGGGCGCTCTCGACGTAGGGAGTGCTGCCCAGCATCGGCTTCAGGGTCTGGGCGTCGCGGCCCCAGAGGATCGCCACCAGCGGGCCGCCGCGGTTGACGAGTGCGTGGATCGCCTGCTCGGTGACGGACTCCCAGCCCTTGCCGCGGTGCGCGCCGGACTTCCCGGGCTGCACGGTCAGCACCCTGTTGAGCATCAGTACACCCTGGTCCGCCCACGGGGTCAGGTCGCCGTTGGACGGTGCCGTCACACCGACGTCCGCCATCAGCTCGCGGTAGATGTTCTGCAGGCTGCGCGGAATCGGCCGTACGTCGGGAGCGACCGAGAAGCTCAGCCCGACCGGGTGCCCAGGGGTCGGGTACGGGTCCTGGCCGACGACGAGGACCTTCACCTGCGCCAACGGGCGATGGAACGCGCGCAGGACGTTCTCGCCGGCCGGCAGGTACGCCCGCCCGGCAGCGATCTCGCCGCGCAGGAACTCGCCCATCTGCGACACGGTGCCTTCGACCGGGGCCAACGCCTCGGCCCAGTCGGGTGCTACGAGATCCGCCAACGTCTTAGGACTCACCCACCACAGTCTCGCAGCACTGCGGAACGCAGTGAACCTCGGGTTGTCGCCCACTGTTCGCGTGTCGCTCAAACGCTGGTGTGGTGACGGAGGGTACAAAGGTCGCGGCCCCGCGAAGGTATGAGCTCGCGGGGCCCATTCATGCCGCCAGCTTTCGTAGCGCGGCCGCGTAACGACGGGCGGCGTACAGCTGGGCCATGCGGGTCACAGGCCCGCCGAGGCTTGCATACCAGGTCGCGGCACGGCTGTACGCGCGGATTGTGAAGTGAATTCCGTCCGCGTCGCGCGTGACCACGAAGGACTCTTCACCGGCCTCGGGGTGCCCTTCGAGCGTGCCGTACGCGTAGCCGACGCGGTCTGGCTCGTTGGCGACCCACACGACCCGACAAGGAACTGGCAGGCCCACTGTACGGAAGCGGGGAATCAAGAGACCGGGTCCGAGGCGTCCGAGTGTGGATGTGCCGACCTGTGGTGGTGTCTCGGTCGCCGTCATGAACAGTCCCGCCGTGCGGTGCATGCGCCACGTCAGCAACGCATCAGCAGCGCGCTGGAACGCCTCGTCCCCAGTACCGATCCGCTCCCGGTGTTCGAGCCGGTGGTAGCCCTGCGGCGTGTCGTCGTACCGCGTCGACTCCACGGCGTCGTAGTTGAACCCGCGCTGTGCCAGGTCCTCAAGCTTCATCAAACCCCTCCCGTCGAAACGCCAGTACGCCGCACAGTCCGAACCCCACCGCGTTGGCCACACCGTGCGTGGCAACCATCCACGGCAACGGCAGGTACGGCGTGTCCACCACATGCCCCAGGGCCCACGCAACAGCCAGCAGCATCGTCACCACCAGCACAGACCCCGAGATCACCAGCAGGATCGCAGTACTCGGCTTTGCCCGCCGCGACCTCCGCCACAGCCTCCACCCAACCAGCCACATACCTGTGGTCAGCACCACAGCTCCCGCGAGCTCTACCGGGTCCCCGAGAAAGAACCCGAGCAGGACGATCAAAGTGCCCAGCGGGACGCTGACTGCTGCTAGACCGTCAGCAGCGAGGTACGCCATC
>DASSDE010000223.1:0-4135 GCA_035697365.1 Kribbella sp.
CGACCGGCAGGGCGCCGACGCCGACCGCTACGCGCTGGCGTGTCTCGCCCTGGGGCTCTTCGCACCGCAGACCACGATGCTGCTGCCCCGGCACCCGGGCAAGGCCCGGCATCTGGCCGAGCTCGTCGCAACGACGTTCCCGGTGCCCAAGGCAACGATCGATCGCGCGGTGGCGACCATCGCCGGTCCGGCCGCTACGCAGGAATCGCTGCCCGCGACGCTGCCGCTGCCCGGCAGGGAGAGTTGGGAGCAGGTCCGCGACGCAATCACCCGGGCGATCGTCGCGAGCGCCACCCCGGAGCGTGCCGACCGGCTTTTCCCCGGCGACATCGCCCAGTTCCAGCCAGGCGGCGGGGTCAGCCTGTCGTACGGTGCGGCCGGCGTCCTGTACGCCTTGCACCGCACCGGAGCCGGACGCTTCCCGCAGTACGACGACTGGCTCCGGCGGCACGCGTGCGATCCGTCGATCGGCGCCGGCCTGTACGACGGCCTGCACGGCATCGCCTACGTACTCGCCGAGTTGGGTTACCGGCAGGACGCTTTCGACGCTGTGGACCGCAGCCTGGCGGCCCCGCTGGACGCGCGCGAGCTCGGGCTGCACTCGGGCCTGGCCGGGATCGGACTCAACCTGCTCCACTTCGCGAGCGAACCCGGGCTACGCACAGCCGCGAGCAAGGTGATCGACCTGGTCGCCGACCGGCTCGGCCGGGTGGACGACGTACCTGAGATCAGTGGGTCTCCGAACCCACGGGCAGGACTGATGTTCGGCTCGTCGGGGCCTGCCGTGCTTTTCCTGCACGCTTATGAGCAGTACGGCGAGAGTGGCCTGCTGGACCTCGCGGAGACGGCACTGCGGCAGGATCTGCGCCGTTGCACCCGCGACGGAACAGGCATGCTCCAGGTCAACCAGGGCTGGCGGACCCTCCCCTACCTCGAAGAGGGGTCGGCCGGTATCGCGCTCGCTCTGGACCGCTACCTCCGGCATCGTCCGGACGAGGAACTGGCCGAGGCGTTGGCGGCGCTGCAACGCGTCAGCCGGTGCGGGTACTTCGTCCAGCCCGGGCTGTTCATGGGCCGCGCCGGCGTGCTCGCGGCCGCAGCCCACACCGGTCAGGCGACGACCGAGCTGATCCGCGGACTCCAGTGGCACGCACTGCCGTACGCCGACGGACTCGCCTTCCCCGGTAATCAGCTTCTTCGCCTCTCGATGGACCTGGCCACCGGTTCGGCCGGGATCCTGCTGGCCCTGGGCGCGGCGCTGCACGAGCAGCCGGTGGCCCTCCCGTTTTTCGGACACCCGTCCGCGGCAGGTAGTCCGATCCCGACCAGTACCCGGAAGGAGGTGTAGACATGGCACTCCTCGACCTTCAAGGGCTTCAGGCTCCCGGTGGACACGGTGGTGGTAGCGGCGGCGGCAGCACGCTGACGGTTCTGGGCTGTGGTTCGCAGCGCCCCAGCAACCTCAGTCTCCTTCTTTGCCACTGACCCTCAGTAGGTCTGATGCTCCGGGCGGAGAGCTAGGCGTCCCCCGGAGTATCGGACCGGGAAAGGAGCCCGGTGCATACCCGCGGCCTGAGGTACCCGGATGCGGAGCGCCGGCCGGTCGTCGACCGGTTGCACGGCCGTGCCGTGCCTGACCCCTACCGCTGGCTGGAGAACGCGACCGACCCACTGACCCTGCGCTGGCAGGCCGCACAGGACGAACTCTGGCTGAGCCAGGCCGCCGAACTGCCGGACCGGGGCCACTTCCGGGCCCGGGTCGCCGCATTCAGCGGTGTCGGCATGGTGAGCTCTCCGCAGTGGCGTGGCGGACGGCGGTTCTTCCTGCGCCGGACCGCCGAGCAGGACCATCCGATCCTGTACGTCGCCGATCCGGAACGCGCGTTGATTGATCCGGTCGAACTCGATCCCACTGGCAGGACGACGCTCGACCACTGGCAGCCATCGCCGGACGGCGAGCTGCTCGCGTTCCAGTTGTCCAGGGGCGGCACCGAGGAGGCAGCCCTCTATGTCATGGACACCGGCACCGGGCAGGTGCTCGACGGTCCGATCGACCGCTGCCGCTACTCCCCCGTCGCGTGGCTCCCGGACGGGCACTCCTTCTACTTCGTCCGCGGCCGGCAGGTCTTCCTGCACCGGGTCGGCCGGTCCGATGACGTGCCCGTGCTCACGCAGCACGCGTCGTACGGACTGGAGATCAGTGCGGACGGACGGTGGTTGACGATCTCCGCCGCGTCCGGCCCACGCAACGACGTCTGGCTGGCCGATGTCGCGGTGCCGGACCGACCGGCGCTCACCGTCGCGCAGCACGGCGTGGATGCTCGGAGCGCCCTGATCGTCGGCCGCGACGGACGTCTGTACGTCGTCACCACACTCGGCGCACCGGCCGGCCGGATCTGCGTCGGCGATCCCACCCGCCCGGAGGCCGCGAACTGGCGAGAGCTGATCCCCGAGGACCGGGTCGCACCCTTGAGCGAGCTGGCATTTCTCGATGGTCCGGAGCTGGCCGCGCCGTTGCTGCTGGTCGCGAGGAGCCGGCATGCGCACGGCGAGATCGCGGTCCACGAGTTGCGCACCGGCGAGCGGCTCGCCGAGGTGCCGCTGCCTGGGCCCGGCTCCGTCGGCTCCCTGACCGCCCAGCCGGAGGGGGGTCACGAGGCCTGGTTCAGCTACACCGACAACCTCACCCCAGGTGCCGTCTATCGGTACGACGCCCGCACCCGGGAGACCGACCTCTGGTCCGAGCCGCCCGGCACCGTCGACGTACCGCGAGCAGACGTACGGCAGGTGGTTTACCGGTCGGCCGACGGCACCCCGATCCGGATGCTCGTCGTCGCCCGGCCCGGCCGGCACGGACCACGGCCGACGATCCTCTACGGGTACGGCGGATTCGGGCAGCCACTGACTCCCGCGTACTCCGCGTTCACCCTCGCCTGGGTCGAGGCCGGTGGCGTGTTCGTCACCACCAATCTGCGCGGTGGCGGAGAGGAAGGCGACAAATGGCACCAGGCCGGCGTCCTGCACAACAAGCAGAACGTGTTCGACGACTTCGTCGCGGCCGGCGAGACCCTGATCGCCGACGGCTGGACCACACCCGACCGGCTCGGCATCTGTGGTGAATCCAACGGTGGGCTGCTGGTCGGCGCGGTGCTGACGCAGCGGCCCGAACTCTTCGCTGCGGCGGTCTGCTCGGCTCCAGTGCTGGACATGCTGCGCTACCAGCACTTCGGGCAGGGTGCGTCCTGGATACCGGAGTACGGCTCAGCCGCCGATCCTGCGCAGTTCGAGGACCTGCTGGCCTACTCGCCGTACCATCATGTTGTCGAAGGCAAGGATTATCCCGCGGTCCTGTTCACGGTGTCCGGCGCAGACACCCGGGTGGACCCACTGCACGCGCGGAAGATGTGCGCGGCACTGCAGCACGCGACGGACGGCACCAGGCCGATCTTGTTCCGGCTGGACGACGGCGGCCACCGGCCCTCGGCCGTCAGCCGTCGAGTGTCCCTCGCGGGCGACATGCTGGCCTTCCTCGCCGCACACACCGGGTTGACCCGATGAGTGCGGCCGGTCTCACCTTCGGCGCCGTGACGCGGCACGGCCACGGCTGGCTTCCGCTGGTCGGCTTCTCCGCGCTGCTCGGCAGCGCGGTCACGCTCGCCCTGCCGACCGTACTCGGCCACGCTGTCGACGCCATTGCCTCCGGCAACAAGCTGAGCGGCTGGCTGACCCTCGCCTGCGTGCTGATCGCGGTCGGCGTCGTCAGCGCCCTGCTCGACGCCTTCGCCGGGACAGCATGTGTCGCCGGCACCACCGCCTGGCTGCGGCACCGGCTCGTCGGACACGTCCTCGTGGGTGGGCCGGAAGGTACCCGCCGCTTCGAGACCGGCGACCTGGTCAGCCGGGTGTCGGGCAGTGCGAGCGACGCGGCGCAGGCCGGACCGACGGCGGTCACTGCCGTTGCCGCGGCGGCACCCCCGCTGGGCAGCCTCGTGCTGCTCGCATTCATCGACCCGTGGCTCGCGGCGGGGTTCTTCGGCGGGTTGCTGCTGGTCGTCGCGGTGCTCTGGGCGTTCGCCCGCCGTACCACCGAGATCAGCCTCTCCTACCAGGAGACGCAGGGCCGGATCGCCGCGCT
>DASSDE010000224.1:0-5393 GCA_035697365.1 Kribbella sp.
GTTCAAGAAGATCGGCTCGTTCCCGTCCACGCTGGACGCGTACAACGACCCGCAGGTGACGTCGCAGGTGAATGCGTACTTCAACAACGCGCCGGTCGGGCAGATCTTCGTGAACCGCGCGCGGCGCGTGATTCTCAAGCAGCACAAGGGCCCGCGGGACGGGGAGATCAACCAGATCTTCAGCGCCGCGCTGACCCGCGTCGACGACGGCAAACAGGACCCGGACGCGGCCTGGAAGCAGGCGCTCGCCGAGGCGTACAAGGCGTCGAACATCCGCGTCGGGAAGTGAACATTTTCTGCCAACACGCGCCCTCACGTGGCCAATGACTGACGCGCGATCGACCGTCGAGGTACTACGGTGTGAACGCGGGCCGATCGAGCACTGAGGAGGGCCGATGGACGGGTCTGGTTCTCCGACGCTGGAGCAGGTGGCGGCGCTTGCCGGAGTTTCGCGAGCGACCGTTTCGCGGGTCGTGAACGGGTCGCCGAAGGTCCTTCCGGACACGGTCGCCGCGGTCGAGCTGGCGATCCGCGAGCTCGGGTACGTCCCGAACCGGGCGGCCCGCGCGCTGGTCACCCGACGGACCGACTCGATCGCGATCGTGGTCCCGGAGCCGGACAGCCGGGTGTTCTCGGACCCCTTCTTCGCGGGCATGCTGAGTGGTGTCAGCCGGATGCTCGCGCCGACGTCGTCGCAGCTGGTGCTGCTGATCGAGCCGGCCGAGGCCGACGACCAGCGCCTGCTGCGATACCTGCGCGGCGGCCACGTGGACGGTGCGATCATCATCAGCCACCACGGCCGGGACAACATCCTCCAGGAGCTCGCGCAGTTGCCGCTGCCGATCGTGTTCAGCGCCCGGCCGCTGGGCGTCGACGTACCGGTGGCGAGCGTGGATGTCGACAACGTCGCCGGCGCCCGGACCGGCGTGCAGCACCTGTTGAGCATCGGGCGGAAGAAGGTCGCGACCGTCGCCGGCCCGCTCGACATGACCGCGGGCATCGACCGCCTGACCGGCTATCAGGAAGTGATGAAGGAGGCCGGGCTGCCGGCGATGATCGCGTACGGCGACTTCACCGCCGACGGTGGTGAGCAGGCGACGCTGCGGCTGCTCGACGACCACCCGGATCTGGACGGCCTGTTCGTCGCCTCGGACCTGATGGCGACCGCCGCATTGCGCGTCCTGTCGCAGCGCGGCCGGCGGGTTCCGGCGGATGTGGCCGTGGTCGGCTTCGACGACTCCGTCCTCGCGACCACGACCACCCCGAAGCTCACCACCGTCCGCCAGCCGGTCGAACAACTGGGTTCCCGGCTGGCCGAGATCCTGCTGTCGAAGATCGCCGGCGGCGAGCACACGACGGCCGAGATCTACAACACCGAGCTGGTCGTTCGCGACAGCGCCTGATCCTCGGACGAGGGACAGACCGTCAGACGAGGGACTTGGCGATCAGGCTCTCGGCACCCGCGAGGACTGCCTGCTCAGGCGTTCTTGGCGTCAGCCCGAGCAGGTCGTGAGCCTTGGCGGTCGAGATCTGCTTGACGAAACCGAGGTCGGCCGCGATCCAGCGGAGGTCGGGGTTCGAGCGCGCGGCCTCGCGGATCACCGCGTCGGGGACGGTCTCGGTCGGGACCTTGGCAGCGGCCTCGCCGAGGTGCGATCGCAGGAGGCTGCCGATCCGGCTCATCGCGACGGCCGGCGCACCGGACGCGACCAGGATCCGCTGACCTGCGGCGCCCGGTGCGGTCATCGCTGCGACGTGCGCGGTGGCGACGTCGCGGACATCGACGATCGGGATGTACAGGTTCGGGAAGCCGGCCATCGCGCCGGACAGCATCTGTCGCAGGATGCCGTTCGAGCCGGAGACCTGGTCGCCGAGTGCGGGACCCATCACAGCGACCGGGAGGAGCGTGGTGAGTTCGAAGTCCTGGTCGGTCATGAACGCCCAGGCGGCTTGTTCGGCGAGTGTCTTGCTCTTGCCGTAGGCATCGACCCCGGGACCGTCCAGTACGGTCCAGTCGTCCTCGGTGAACACGTGGTCGGTGTGCGGGTGGCCGAAGCCGACGGCATGGAACGCGGACGTCAGGACGACCCGTCGTACGCCGGCGTCGCGGGCCGCCCGCAGTACCCGCAGAGTTCCTTCACGGGCCGGGACGATCAGGTCGTCCTCGTTCTCGACATGGCCGGGATGCACGGGTGAGGCGACGTGCAGGACGAAGTCGGAGCCGTCGGCGGCCGCGGCCCATCCGTCGTCGTGCGTGAGGTCGGCGGCGGTGAAGGTGAGGTTCTCGAGGTTCGTCGCACCGGCATCGGCGAGGGCCTTGCGGACAGCGGGTTCGCGGTCGAGCGAGCGGACCGTCGTACGGACGAGGTAGCCCTGGTCGAGAAGTTGCAGGATGGAATGGCCGGCGATGAAGCCGGAGCCGCCGGTGACGAGGACGCGTTGCTGAGACATTGCGTGGTTCTCCTTGGACGATGGTTTCCACTTCCGATCGTGCGGTGGCGCCGCGAGCACAACCAGTGCCCCGTCGACACTGGTTGTGGCAGGGACAGGAAGAATTGCGCCGTCCCGGCCTACGGTGGACGGGTGAGCGACGACGTCAACCTCCTCGGTGAGTACCTGCGTGCGCGGCGCCAGCTGGTGACGCCTGAGCAGGCAGGCATCCCGGTGCTCGGCACCCGGCGCGTACAGGGCCTCCGCCGTGAAGAGGTCGCGATGCTGGCGGGTATCAGCGCGGAGTACTACCTGCGTCTCGAGCAGGGCCGCGACCGCAACCCGTCCACACAGGTCCTGCAGTCCATCGCCCGCGTCCTGCAGATCGACGACCCGGCGTACCTGTTCAGCCTCGTCGCGGGTGAACCACGCCGGCCGCGTCGGCGGACCGTACGCCGGGAGACCCTGCCTGCCAGTACTGCACGCCTGGTCGACGAGCTGCCCTTCCCGGCGTTCGTCGAGGGCCGGTACTTCGACGTACTGGCCGCGAACCGGCTGGCCACCGCCCTCTCACCACGGCTTGTCCGCGGCAACAATCGGCTCCGGGACGTCTTCCTGGATCAGGCCGAGCAAGCGTTGTTCAGCGACTGGGAGCGTGCCGCGCAGACGTTGCTGGGCGCCTTCCGCCGATCGGTCGGGACGGACATCGACGACCCGCGGTTCATCGAGCTCGCCGGCGAACTCTCGTTGGCGAGCCCGCTGTTCCGGAAGCTGTGGGCCCGCCACGACGTCAGCGAACGACTCGGCGCCAACCTCACCCTCGACCACCCCCAGGTCGGCCCGCTCCAACTCGACCGCGAAAAACTGGCCGTCTCCGGCACCGACGGCGCCATGCTCGTCATCTACCACGCCCAACCCAACACCGACAGCGCCGACCGCCTCGCCCTCCTGGCCTCAGCCGCACTCACAGACGGGGCTACGGCGGGTCGTTCTGGAACTGGAATTGGACGCGGATTGCGTCGTTCAGGGGGATGACGAGTGTGGTGTTGGACGGGGTCCAGGTTTGGGGGACCAGGAAGAGGCGGTTCTCTCCGACTACGAGCAGGCGCAGGCCGCGGTAGCGGTAGTTGAAGGTCTGGCCGGCGCCTGGATGGAGGGCGGTCTCCTCGATGCCGGGGGAGCGGAGGGCGAGCTTCTCCTTGCTGTCGAGGATGACGACCGGGAAACGGTTCAGGTGCCGCGCATCGGACTTTGACAGGCCGCGGCCGGAGTACTGCGCCGTGGTCGCCGTCGCCCAGAACGCGCACGTCGTGGTCGCGACAGCCAGCAGCGCGATCAGTTTGCGTTGCGGACCGAGAGTTGGGTCAGCTGAGCGGCGGAGGTACGTGAGGTAGGCGAGTGCTGCCGCGGACAAGCCGATGACCGTCGAGACGATGAGGGCGTAATACGGGATGCCCCCGATCAGTGGGTAGGCGAGGAGGCCGAGTACGCCCAGCACGAGCACCAGTACGGCGATCCGCGCGGCCCGTCGTACGGCGACGACGGTCGGATGGATCGCGTTGTGCAGCAGGAGCGCTGCGACTGCGAGCAGCGTGATCACCAGGAGCGGGACGAGCAACGGCTGCGGACTGCGCATCACGTAGTCCTGCGTGCTCAGGCCGATCGTGTCGACGTCGATCCCGAAGTACTCGTACTGCGACCGTGACGACACATAGCCGAAGTAGAAGAGCAGGCCGGTCAGCAACGTCACCGGCGCCACGATCCCCGCGGCGAAACTGACCCAGCGCTCTGTCTGCGACCGCTCGTCGGCCATGGCTCACCCCGACGGCGTTTCCGTGGGTTGGGCCGTGAGCGTGATCTGGCTGCCGCCCAAGGAGGTGAGCTTGCGGCACTGGTCCTCGGTAGCGCAGGTCGCGGTGGCCGGCACGACCAGACTGACCGTGCCTTCGGAGGCGGTTTGCTTGAAGCCGACCCAGCACTGGGGCAGGTTCTGCGCGGTCCACTCGAGGCCCTCGCAGGACTGCGCGTCCGCCGGACAGCCGGCCGGGTCGACGTCGAACACGCCGCCCGGGTCGAACGTCGGCGCGCCGAGCTTGATCGTCACGCCGTCGGGAATCTCTCCGGCCAGCCAGCTGATCGGGTTGCAGGTCGACCCTTCGTCCGGTACGCCGCCGACCGGGAGCGACGCGATCTCGATCGAGGGCTTGTTCTGTTCGGTCTGTGTGGACTCGTCTCCGGTCGGTTCCGGGACCGGTTCGCCGGTGTCCACCGGTGTCACGGTCGCCTCGGAAGGCGCCGGATCGCCGTCCCCGGACGTGTCGGAGCACCCCATGGCGAGCAGGATGAGTACCGAAACCGTCACCGCGGACCAGCGCATGACGACCACCCCCACGACAAGGATGACCCTGCGTGCAGATCGCGACAACCTCTTGTTCACTCTCCGCTGCGATCACCACCGAACCGTGGTATCCCTTGGGAAAAGGGGGAACGGATGAGTGATCACGAAATCCGGATCGCGCTGGTCCTGAACGGTGGTGTCAGCCTGGCGGTCTGGATGGGCGGAGTGACGCACGAGCTGGATCTGATCCGGCGGGCGTCCGGCGGTCCGGACGCGCCGAAGCCGCAGTCGTACGACGCGGTGCTCGCGGATCGCTGGCGTGAGTTGTGCCGGCGTGGTGCCGAACGCCGGCGGGTCGTGGTCGACGTCATCGCGGGGACCAGCGCCGGCGGTCTGAACGGCTCCCTGCTGGCGACGGCGATCGCGAACGGCTCCACTCTCGACCCTGATGGCGACGACGGTCCGTGGCTGCGGCAGAAGTGGGTCGCCCTCGGCTCTCTCGACGTCGGCAAGCTGGTGCCGTCCGCGGGCGTGAAGTCGACCTCGGTGCTCGACGGCAAGTACTTCCTGCACCAGGTCGAGGAGCTGCTCAAGGGCGTCGCCGAGGCGGGCGACGACGACGCCG
>DASSDE010000225.1:0-3744 GCA_035697365.1 Kribbella sp.
TTCCGGCTCCGAACCGTGCGGTGGCTGAGTCACGCTACTCCCAGTAGTACCGAGCGGGCCGTTGGACGCTGTGCTTCGCGCATCGTACCGGTCGAGCGGGTTCCCGGGCGGCCGACGTTGCCGCGGGCAACCGCGCTACCGATGACTGTTCTTGACGCTGCCGACGAGTTTGTCGTTGTCCGGGCCGTAGGCGACGCAGAACACCCGCCGGTCTCCCGAGTTCCAGGTGTATTTGTCCGGCGTCCACCAGGCCAGATAGAGCTCGGAGTCGTCGCGCGACTTACCGACGTACGCTCCGAACGGCGGCGTACAGGCGCGATCGGCGGCCTTCTCGATGGCCTTGTCGCCGGGGTATGCACCCGCCGGCAAGCTGACGATCCCGACCAGTTCGGCGTCGTGCCGGTCCGGGCAGTCGCGCGGGGCCACCTCGTCGTCGGAGCTGGTGTCGTCGAAGCAGTCGCCGATATCGAGTTCGTCGATGTACGCGCTGGACGACCCGGGGTCGGGTGCACCGGAGGAGCTGTCGGAGGTACCGATCGCGATCACCAGCCCGATCAGCAGCGCGTAGCCGAGCGTCACCAGTGCACCGATCACCACACCGGCGATCGCCATCCCCTTGCCGCCCTGCGGCCGCCGGCTGATCTGGACGAGCGCCGCGATCCCGAGCGCGACCGCAACCGGCGCGGACAGCCCGACGACGATACCGGCGAGCCCGCAGATGAGCGCCGCCGTGGCCAGACCGTTCGTCCCACCCGATGGTGCCCCGTACCCATAGCCGTACCCGTACCCGTACGCCGCCGGCTGCCCGTACTGCGGCGGATACTGCCCCTGCCCGTGCGGCGGTTGCCAAGCCGCCTGTCCGTACTGGGGTTGCGCCGGTGGCGGTTGGGGGCGGCCGTAGGTCGGGAAGCTGCGGGCCGGATCGTGCGGAGTGTCCTGCGGCCGCGCCGGCTCAACAGGCCCCGGCTCAACAGGCCCCGGTTCGTACGGTGGCTGAGTCACGCTGTCCCCACATCCCCCGTGAGCGCTAACGCCGCGATCCGCGCATCGTACCGCTCAGGTGCATTCCCGGCATCCCCAACAGACACAGGACGTTGCCGCCAGCAACCGCGCGATCCTCCAGGACCACGTAGTACATGTCGAGCTCGGATCGTTCGTAGGGCTTCCCGACGAAATCGACGAACGCCCCGGCGCACTGCTGGGTCGCGGTCGCACCGATCTGGGAGGCGGTCAGGCCGACCAGAGCCGCCTGCACCTTCGCGTACGCCTCGCCGGTGTGCGCTTGCGCACAGTCCGCGATCCGCACCAGGCGGAGCGCCTGCGATTCCAGGTCCGCGTCGAAGCACCGCCCGACGTCGACCTGCGAGATCGACACGGTCCGGCCGATCCCGCGACGGTGTTCGGCGACCAGGTTGAGCGTGACCGCGGTACCGATCGCGAGCACCCAGCACAGCGAGACGAGCAACGCGCCGTACGCGAGCCGCTTGCCACGCCTGCCCAGCCGCTTGATCCGGCGCAGCGCGATCCCGGCCAGTACGACCGCGATCGGCACCAGTCCGGGCAGGCTGACCGCGAACGCGGCAATCGCGTACCCGTCCTGCCGCTGCTGCACCGGATCCGGGATGCCCTCCAGCCACGACTCCGCCGACGGCAACGGTTGCCGTGCCGGCTGGATCGGAGAGGGCGGCTGGTCCATCGTTATCCGTTCGAAAGTAAGGCCGGGCGGTTTACTTCGCCCGGACACCCAGTCATCGGACTCGCTGGTCTCGGTGTTACACCGATCGCCCAGTAATCGGACGTGAGGCACACCTCACGCCTGCCCCGCTCACCGGCGGATGCTCAGCGAAGCACCCGGCGCGGGATCTTGAAGCCGTCGCTGCGGCCCTCGAACAACGAAACCGTCATCGCCTCGAGTGCGACCAGCGGCGCCACGTTCGCCTCGATCGCCTCGCGGCACATCCCGATCGCGTCGATCCGGCGGACGGTCTGTTCGGCGGTGGTGCGGGTCGCGAGCTGCTCGATCGGGCGCTGCAGCTCGGCGTTGATCAGCTCGCTCCCGGACCGGGTCTGCACCACCAGTACGTCGCGGTACAGCGCCATCAGATCGACCAGCGAGCGGTCCAGCACGTCACGCTCCCACCGTTTGGCGCGCGCCTTCTGCTGGTCCTCGAGCTCCTTGAGGGCCGCGTTCGCCTCCCGCGGTTTGGCGCCCTTCGTGCCGACGCCGAGCGCCTGCTCGAGCGCGGCGCGTTCCTTCTCGTCGACCTTCTCGGCGCTGGCCTTCGCCTCTTCCTTGGCGGCGTCCAGCAACTGCTGCGCGGCCTTCAGACACGACCCGAGGTCCCGCAGCGCGAACGGCACCTGCAGCACCTTGGTCCGGCGGTCCCGGACCTCGGCGTCCCGCGCCAGCGCCCGCGCCCGCCCGATGTGCCCCTGCGCGGCCCGCGCCGCGAACCAGGCCAGGTCCTTGTCCACGTCGAGCTTCCGGGTGAGCATCTCCGCCACGGCAGCGGCCGGCGGCGTCCGCAGCACGAGCAGCCGGCAGCGTGACCGGATCGTCGGTACGACATCCTCGACCGTCGGCGCGCACAGCACCCAGACGGTCCGCGGCGACGGCTCCTCGATGCTCTTCAGCAACGCGTCGGCGGCCTGCTCGGTCAACCGGTCCGCGTCCTCGACGACCATCACCTGCCAGCGCCCCTGCGTCGGGCTCATCGCGGCGCGACGGACCAGTTCGCGGACCTCGCTGACCCGGATCGACAACAGTTCCGTACGGATCAGGGACACGTCCGGGTGCGCGCCGCTGAGGGCCGTACGGCAGTCGTTGCACTCGCCGCAGCCGTCGTTCGCGCACTGCAGCGCGGCAGCGAACGCGCGGCCCGCGTTCGACCGGCCGGACCCGGGCGGGCCGGTGATCAGCCACGCGTGCGTCATGCCGGCGACCGCTGCTCCCGCCTCGCCCCGCAGCACGGCTGCCGCTCCGTCAACGGCCCGGCGCAGCACGGCAACAGCGGGCTCCTGCCCGACCAGATCGTCCCAAACACTCATGGAGTCACCTTCGGAAGGATCGGTTGCAGGCGGGCGCGGATCTGCTGTGCGATGTCCTCGCGGTCCTGGGACGCGTCCAGGACGAGATAGTGCTGCGGCTCGGCAGCGGCGAGCTCGAGGAACGCGTGCCGGACGCGCTCGTGGAACGCGTCGCCCTGCGCCTCGATCCGGTCCCGTTCCTGGAACCGGCCGAGCCCGCTCTTCGGCGGCAGGTCGAGCAGGATCGTCAGGTTCGGGCGGAGGTCGTTGGTGGCCCAACGATTCACCCGTTCGACGTCGGACACGTCGAGATCCCGCCCCGAGCCCTGGTAGGCCAGCGCGGAGTCCACGTACCGATCGGTGATCACGACGGCGCCCGCCTTGAGCGCCGGCTTGATCACCGAGTCGACGTGCTCGGCCTTGTCCGCGGCATACAGCAAGGCCTCGGCGCGGTGCGAGATGTCGCCGGTCGCTGGGTCGAGAACGATCTGGCGCAGCGTCTTACCCAGGTCGGTCGCGCCGGGCTCGCGGGTCAGCAGCACCTGCTGGCCTTGCTCTTCCAGCCACTTCACCAGCAGCGCGGACTGCGTCGACTTGCCGGCGCCCTCGCCGCCCTCGAGCGCGATGAACAGGCCGGTCGTCGGGTAGTCGCCGCGGGTCTTGCCGAAGCTCCGCCGGACGTCGCGCCAGAACGGCACGCCCGGCCGGTCGTCCATC
>DASSDE010000226.1:0-7332 GCA_035697365.1 Kribbella sp.
TGGCTGGTGTACGCGGCGCTGGACGTCGAGATGCTGATCGAGCTGCGGAACGCGATCGAGCAGGAGCTCCGGCACGCGGGCAAGTGGGAGTGGGCCGAGCAGGAGTTCGCCGCGATCCTCGAGGCTCCCCCGCGGGAGCCGAAGCCGGACCCCTGGCGCCGCACGTCGGGCATGCACCGCGTCCGGAACCGCCGCAGCCTGGCCGTCGTCCGCGCGCTCTGGGAGGCCCGCGACCAGATCGCGGAGTCCGCCGACATCTCCCCCGGCCGGGTGTTGCCGGACGCGGCGATCGTCGAGGCGGCGTCCGCGATGCCGGCCGACCGCGACACCCTGCAGAAGCTGACCGCGTTCAAGGGCCGCGGCGCGCACCGGCACATGCGGGTCTGGTGGGAGGCGATCGACCATGCCCGCCGGCTCCCCGACTCCGAGCTCCCCAAGCAAGGCCCGCGGTACGACGGTCCGCCACCGGCCCGCGCCTGGGCCGACCGGGACCCGGACGCCGCCGCCCGGCTCTCCACCGCCCGGACCGCGGTCGCCGAGATCGCCGAGGCACACCGCCTCCCGACCGAGAACCTGCTCGCTCCGGACACCATCCGCCGCCTCGCCTGGGCTCCGCCGAGCGACGTGAACCTCGAAGTGGTCACCACCTTCCTCCGCGACCACCACGCCCGCCCCTGGCAGATCGCTCTCACCGCCGACGTCCTCACCGACGCCATGACCACCGAAGCCCCCGCCAAGCCCCTCGACTGAAGGTGCAGCTCACTGGACAGTGGGCGTATATGTCCTGTCGAGCTGTCCCTTGGTGCGCAGGTCCTGGCGGATCTCGCGGCGCAGGGTGAGCAGGATCTGGAGGGCGCCGAGGAGGATCACGGTCGCGATGATGGTGAAGATCTGACGGTAGTCCAGGAGGCTGACGAGCAGGCTGCCGAGGGCGAGGGAGATTGCTTGCGGGGTGGAGAGGAGCACCTCGACGGCGGTTGAGACCCGGCCGATCAGGTGGCCCGGGGAGCGGCGCTGCATCAGGGTGGTGAACGCCACGAAGGTCCACGGGAGGCCGAGGCCGCAGATCGCTGCGCCCACCAGCACCACGATGATCGTGGGTGCGGCGGCGCAGACGACGG
Source organism: Kribbella sp. (assembly GCA_035697365.1). Classification (GTDB taxonomy): domain Bacteria; phylum Actinomycetota; class Actinomycetes; order Propionibacteriales; family Kribbellaceae; genus Kribbella. The sequence goes on from DASSDE010000226.1 coordinate 1,122, forward strand.
TGGCTGCTGCCAGCGTGATCAGGCCGAGCACACAGGTCGCGACCTCGCCGACGCGGCGCACGGCGCGGCTCGCGGTCAGGCCGCCGGTGATCGCGCCGACACCTTGCGCGGTGACGAAGACACCCGAGTACGTCGGTGGCTTGCCGAAGGCGTCCATCAGGGCGTAGATCGAGGACTCGAAGAAGCCGATGACGAGGATCGAGATCGCGAGACCGGCCAGGACGTGGCGCAGGATGCGGTCGCCGACCAGGAACCGGACGCCGCCCAGGACGTCCTCGCGGAAGGTGTTCCGGACCGGTGCCGGTGTCTCGGTGACCTTGATCGTCGCGATCAGCAACCCGGCGATCGCGAACGTGGCCGCGTCGACGACCGCGACCAGCCAGCCGCCCGCGGTCGCGAAGATCGCGGCGCCGGCGAGCGGCCCGAACAGCCGGTACCCCTCCTTGATCGTGGCGAGGCTGGAGTTGGCGTCCACGAGCAGCTCGTCGGGCAGCAACTCCTTCAGCAACCCATTGAGGGCCGCGGGCAGTACGACGAACGAAACGCCGTACAGGAAGGCAACCAACCAGATCAGCCAGACGTCGTTCGCGTCGCGGACCAGTACGAGTGGGAGCACGGCGGCCGCGCTGGCGAAGGTGCCCCAGACAAGGATCGGCTTGCGTGGCAACCGGTCCACCCAGACGCCGAGCAGCGGCGCACCGAGCGCGGGCAGCACCATGAAGAAGAACGTCAGCCCGGCGAGTGCGTTGGAGCCGGTCAGGGTCTTCACCCACATGCTCAGCACGAGCAGCATCACCGAGTCGCCCAGCATCGACGTACTCAGACCGCCGAACAGCCGCGGGAACCCAGGCTGCCTGAACAGCTTCCTCATGCCGGATCAACGCCCGGGAAGTACGTCGGCACACCCCACGCCACGAATTCGCACAGCCGCGCCCCCGCCGGCCGCTGTGCCGGATCAGTCAGCCGCTCGATATGACGCTCGAGTACCGCGGCGATCGCCTCGTTCATCTCCTTGAGCTCGGTCGCGGTCAGCCAGGCGACCATCTCGGTGTTGTTCCGCGCGGCCCGCCATTCCTTGGGCTCATCCGGCGCCCGCTGCTCCGCCTCCCGCAACCGGTCCATCGCGCGCCCCATCACCACCTCGGACAGCACCTGGGCCCCACGGCGCCCTTCGATCGTTCCGGACGTGTGCTCGTCGTCCCAGGTGAAGCCGAAGCCTGGCACCTGCCACGGCCGCTGCCGGCCCTTCCCGCCCTCGGCTTCCTCCACGAACCCGTGCTGCGCCAGCTTGCGCAGATGCCAGGAACAATTGGCGGGGGTCTCGTCGAGCCGGTCGGCCAGCTCAGTCGCGGTGAGCGGTCCGCTGATCGACAGCAACTCGACGATCGCCATCCGCACGGGGTGGGCCAGCGCATTCAATTCACGGGCGTCGTTCAGGCGGCGATGCGGGATCGGCATGCATCGAAAGTACTCTTTCGAAAGGATTGTTGCAATGGCTGGGACTCACCAAGGAACGGCGCCGCCGTCGTCGAAGAAGCCGCCGCGCGGGCCGTCGTCCGGCAAGGTCGCGAGCCGGATCACGACCGCGGCCCCCTCCTCGGGCGTCCGCGATCCGTTGTGGCCGTTGAAGTCGGTGGCGACGTAGCCGGGGCAGGCTGCGTTCACGATCACGTCGGTGTCCGCGAGGCGGCGCGCGTACTGCACGGTGATGCTGTTCAGCATCGTCTTCGACGGTGCGTACGCGGCCAGGATCGGGCCGGCCTGCGAGGTCAGCGAGCCCATGGTGCTGGACAGGTTGACGATCCGAGGTGATGCGGATCGGCGGAGCAGGTCCAGCATCGCGTTCGTCACCCGGACGACGCCGAACACGTTCGTGTCGAGGACGGTCCGGACGACGTCGAGGTCGAGCGTCGTCGGGTCCTGCGCGCCATCCTCGAACCGGCCGGCGATGCCCGCGTTGTTGATGAGTACGTCGAGCGCCCCGGACGTCTGCTCGATGACAGCTGCCGCCGCAGTCACGCTCTCGTCGGACGTCACGTCGAGGGCGACCCCGTACGCGTCGACCCCGGCGGCGAGCAGCCGTTCGACGGCCTCCTTCCGCCGGATGTCGTCCCGAGCGCCGACCACGATCGTGAAGCCGAGTGCCCCGAGGCCCTGGGCGATGGCGAAGCCGATTCCCTTGTTCGCGCCGGTGACCAGCGCAGTCTTCGATGCATTCACGCGTTCCATGCTGCGTTGGCCCGCGCGCGGCGTCCAAGATCGATCCGGTGCGCTGTGATACCCGGCAGGTATCAGTCAGTACGCTGTCGCCGTGGACGATCTCGAGACCCGCGAACTCCGCTACTTCGTCGCCGTCGCGCAGGAACTGCACTTCGGACGGGCCGCCGAGCGCCTCGGGATCGCCCAGCCGCCACTCTCCCGCGCGATTCGCCAACTCGAGCACCGGCTCGGCGTCCAACTCCTCGACCGGGACCGCCGCGGCGTCGCACTCACCGACGCCGGCACCGTACTGCTCCGCGAGGGCGCGACCGCCCTCGACGCGGTCGCTGCCGCAGCTCGCCGGACCCGACGGGCCGCGACCCCGGGACGGCCTGTGATGCTCGCGACGAAGGCCGGCGCCTCCCACGAACTGCTGCAGCGCTTGCTCGACGCGCAGGCGGCCGATCCGGATGCGGTGCCGCTCGAGGTCTTGTTCTGCGAGATCGGCGAACAGGCCGGGCTGCTTCGGGACGGGCGCGCGGACGTCGCGCTGATGCATCGTCCGTACGACGACCTGGCCGGCTTCGACACCGAGGATCTTCAGGTCGAGGGTCAGGTCGCGATCCTGCCCGCGGCGCATCCGCTCGCGGTCCGGGACCGGCTCACGCTGGCAGAGGTGCAGAACGTACCCGGCCTGCCGATCGCGCGGTGGCCGCGGCTCGACGGGACCTACCCGGACGGGCCGGGGCCGGAGGCACGCACGCAGTCGCAGCTCGCTCAGCTCGTCGCGCTCGGCAAGACCCTGCTCGTCATCCCCGCCTCCAGCCGCTCGTGGAAGTGGCCCGAGCACGTCGCCGTACCGGTCATCGACGCACCGGATGTCACCACGGTCATCGCCTGGCCGCCGAGCAGCCGCTCCCAGGCGGTCGCCGGGCTGATCCGAACGGCGACCAGCCTGACGACCGCTCCTTGATCGGCGTCGATTACTTGCTGAGCTGGGCCTCGATCGCGGTGACGACCTCGTCGGACTCCGGCTCGGTGCGCGGACGGAAGCGGGCCGCGACCGTACCGTCCGTGCCGATCAGGAACTTCTCGAAGTTCCACTGGATGTCGCCGGCCTCGCCGTCGGCGTCCGGCGTCGCGGTCAGCTCGGAGTACAGCGGGTGCCGCCCCTCGCCGTTCACCTCGAGCTTGTCGAGCATCGGGAACGTCACGCCGTACGTCGTGGAGCAGAAGGTCTCGATCTCTTCGGCGGACCCGGGCTCCTGACCGCCGAACTGGTTGCACGGCGCCCCGAGCACGGTGAAGCCGCGGGACTCGTACTTGTTCTGCAGGTTCTCCAGGCCCTCGTACTGCGGCGTCAGACCACACTTCGACGCCACGTTCACGACCAGAACAGCCTTGCCCTTGTACTCACCGAGAGAGGTCGGTGCGCCGGACAGGGTGGTCAGCGGGATGTCGTACAGGCTCATGCTCATCCTTGCGTTGTCGGGAGACGGCGGGCGAGAAAGTCTTCGGTACGTCGCCAGGCCAGCGCGGACGCGGCGGCGTTGTGGAACATCGGCAACGGGTTGTCGAACGCGTGACCGGCGCCGTCGTACCGGTACACGTCGACCCTGTCGTCAGAGCCCAGCGCAGGCACGATCGCATCGACGTCCAGGAACGCGTCGTCGTTGCCGAAGTGGTGCAGGCTGGGCACCTGCGGCTTGAGGTCGAGCAGCCGTGGCAGCGCCGAGCCGTAGTAGCTCACCAGCACGTCCGGCGGCGACACCGCGGCGACGTTGTAGCCCAGCCCGCCGCCGAAGCAGAAGCCGAGCACGCCGACGCCCTGGCCGCGGCCGCGGAGCCGGTCGAGGACGGCGACCGCGTCCGCCACAGCCTGATCCCAGTCGAGGCGGCCGACGATCCCCATCGCCCGCTCCAGCAGGTCAGGCGCCGACTCGTCCAGTTCGGTGCCGTCGAGCCGCCAGTAGATCTCCGGCGCGAGCACGTAGTACCCGAGGGCGTGCAGATCCGCCGCGCGCTGCTTGATGTAGTCGGAGACACCGAAGATCTCCTGCAGGAGCAGGATTCCGGGTGCGTCACTGTCCGCGGATCCCCACTCGTGGATCGGTAGCTCCAAGGTCACACCGTGAAGCGTACGACCTCCGGCACAGCGGGCTCCGGCGCGGGTGCGGGCTGCCAGGACTCGGTCTCCGCGATCGCGTCCACGAGCAACTGGTACAGCCGGTCGTCCGGGTTCGGCACGCAGGCCTGCGAGATGCCCTCGACCGCGCACGAGACCGCCCGTGGAGCTGTCCGGCGGGCGAAGTCCGGGCTCGCGCGGCGCGCCCGGGAGGTGAACGACCGCGCCCACTTGGTCGCCGACGGGACCGCCTCCAGGACGGCCAGCGAGTCGGGCTCGATGTCGTCCGGCGGCCGCCCGTCGAGCACGGCGAGCTGCCGCTCCCCCACCAGCAACGCGACGGCGAGGATGTACTGGCGCTCCTGCGAGACGACCGGCAGCGCGTGCTGGATGCAGCGCGCGGTGACCCGCGGTACGACGTGCAGGTCGTCCGGGACCAGCCCGATCACCGACGGAATCAGTGGCGCCAGCCGGGATCGCCCGGCATCGGTGGTGCAGTCGTTCACGTCGCGCGCGACGCCGGCCAGCAGCGGATGCGTACAGGCCGGATGATCCGACCACGGCTCGCCGGCCAGATACGACGCGAACTCCATGAAGCAGGCGCCCTTGCGCGGGCTACGGTGTTTCCCCCGGCTGAGGACCGGTACGGCCAGATCAAAATTGTTCATGGAACAACTCCAGTAACGCGGACCCTTGAACACCAGCATGCGCTCATTCGCGCCGCATTGCCACGCCTCGGCCTCCTGTGAGCGGCCCCACACGCGTGGCTACCTTGGCGGTTCTGTTACTCACGGGTAGCATCGGGGTAGATTTCCCCACCTTCAGAGGAGGGCACCCGTGCCCCGTGAGATCCGCGATGTCGTGTACGTCGACGGCGTCCGCACCCCGTTCGGCAAGGCCAAGGGTCAGTACGCCGAGACCCGCGCCGACGACCTGGTGATCAAGTGCATCCGGGAGCTGCTGCGGCGGAACCCGGCGCTCCCGCCGGAGCGGGTGGACGAGGTCGCGATCGCGGCCACTACCCAGATCGGCGACCAGGGCCTGACCATCGGCCGGACCGCGGCCCTGCTGGCCGGTCTGCCGAACACCACGCCCGGCTACGCCATCGACCGGATGTGCGCCGGCGCGATGACCGCCGTCACCACCACCGCCGCGGGTGTCGCCTTCGGTGCCTACGACGTGGTGATCGCCGGCGGTGTCGAGCACATGGGCCGGCACCCGATGGGCGAGGGCGTCGACCCGAACCCGCGGATCATCTCGGAGAAGCTCGTCGACACGTCCGCCCTGGTCATGGGCTCCACCGCCGAGAACCTGCACGACCGGTTCCCGGGCATCACCAAGGAGCGCGCGGACGCGTACGCTGTGGCGTCCCAGGAGAAGGCTGCGAAGGCGTACGCGAACGACCTGATCCAGCCGGACCTGGTGCCGGTGGCGACCCGCTCCGCGGAGCACGGCTGGGGTTACGCCACCACCGACGAGCCGATGCGTCCGGGGACCACGGCCGAGGACCTCGCCGGGCTGAAGACCCCGTTCCGTCCGCACGGCCGGGTGACCGCGGGCAACTCGGCCGGCATCAACGACGGCGCGACCGCCTGCGTACTGACCTCGGCGGAGACCGCCGAGGAGCTGGGCCTGACCCCGAAGATGAAGCTGGTCTCGTACGGCTTCGCGGGCGTCGAGCCCGAGGTGATGGGCGTCGGCCCGATCCCGGCGACCCAGAAAGCACTGCGCCTCGCCGGCCTGACGATCGACGACATCCAGGCCTTCGAGGTGAACGAGGCGTTCGCCGTCCAGGTGATCGCGTTCCTCGAGCACTACGGCATCGCCGACGACGACCCGCGGGTCAACCCGTACGGCGGCGCGATCGCGTACGGCCACCCGCTGGCC
>DASSDE010000227.1:0-2948 GCA_035697365.1 Kribbella sp.
GTCCAGGCCTCCAGGTTCGGGCCCTGCATGTCACCGGTGAGCGGATAGAAATGATCCCAGTGCCAGGCGGACTCGAAGATCTCGAACTGATCCGCCGCGACCCACACGTCCCGCATCTGCTGCCAGCTCGTGTGCTCCGGCCTGGTCTTGATCGCGAACCGCATCCCGCGCCTCCTCAGCCCCGAACCGGGGCAGCCGTTTCCCGGAGACAGACATTACTCCGCGCGGATGACCGAACCGGATCTAGTCGAGGCCGAGCCGGGCGCGAACCTCGGGGCGGCGCAGCGGTGGCACCGTCGTCGGCGGGTTGCGGCGGGCCGGCATCTCGTCGAGGAGTTGTTCGGTGATGCGGGCGACCTCGGTCGCGGCGCGCTCGATCGGGCCGCGGGTGGTCGCGCTCAGCGACCCGACGCCGGTCACCTTTCGGACGTACTGCAACGCAGCCGCGTAGACCTCCTCGGAGGTCGCGGACGGCTCGAGTCCCCGGAGCACTGTGATGTTTCTGCACATGTCAGAAAACAGTACGCCGCGCCAGGGACACCTATGAGGTGTTGACATCCCTAACGGCATTAGGTTTTCCTTATGGTATGAGCATTGCGTCGGACCGCCGGACCCGTCGTCGCCAGGAGACGATCGGGGAGATCCTCGACGTCGCCATCGAGTTGATGGACGCCGAGGGCGTCGCGGCGCTGAGCCTGTCGGCGGTGGCGCGGCGGCTCGGGATGCAGCCGCCGTCGCTGTACCAGTACTTCCCGTCCAAGATGGCGATCTACGACGCGTTGTTCCAGCGCGGCAGCGAGCTGCAGCGGGATGTGTACCGGACAGCACTGGCGAACGCGACGACCGAGGACCCGCTCGAGCACAACCTGATCGCCGCCACGGCGTTCTCCCGGTGGTGCCTCGAGAACCCGGTCTACACACAGCTTCTGTTCTGGCGGACGACTCCCGGCTTCGAGCCGAGCCCGGAGGCCTACGCACCCGCGCAGGAGACGCTCGAGGACCTGCGCAACCACCTGCGGGCGACTGCCGACGCGGGCTACCTGCACCCGGACGCGGCCAGCGACGAAGGCATCGCGTTGTTCACGTCGCTCACAGCTGGGCTGCTGTCGCAGCAGCTGGCGAACGAGCCGGACGCCTCCTTCGAGGACGGGCGGTTCGTGCGGATGCTGCCGACGGTGCTCGACATGTTCCATCAGCACTACGCACCAGGGGGATGAGATGACCGCAGTACTCGCGGAACAGATCGAACGAGCGAACCGGTCACGGTGCCGGCTGCACCGCGACGCCGAGCTCCAGGTTTGGCACGAGCTACTCGCGTCGATCGACGGGGACGAGTGGCGGCGGCGTACGGTCTGCGACGAGTGGGATGTCGCGGACATCGCCGGCCACCTGATCGGACAGGCGGAGGACGTGAACAAGCTGTCGTCGTTCCCCCGCCGGTACCGGAAGGCGAAGCGGGTCTATCCGGACGTGCTACGAATCGACGCGCACATGATGGTTCAGGCCGACGAGCACCGCGGCACGGCGCCCGCGCAGCTGCGGGAGACGTTCGATCGCGAATGGGCGAAGGCGACCCGGAAGGTCTCCACCGAGCCGGCGCTGATCCGGCGGATGTCGATGACGTTCAACGGCGTCCGGATGAGTCTCGGGTACGTCCACGACATCCTGCTCGTGCGGGATCTGTGGATGCACCGTGACGACGTCTGCCAGGCGCTGGGCCGACCGTTCGAGGCCGGACCGTACGCCGGCGAGCTCGTTGCGCAGGTGATGTACGACGTCATCGACGGACCGTGGTGGGGCGACCGGCCGGCGGTCGAGGTGGAGCTGACCGGCCCAGGAGGTGGGACCTACCAGCTCGGGAGGGGTGAGCCAGTAGGCCACGCCACCGTGGACGCAGTCAGCTACCTGCGCACCCTGTCCGGTCGCGACAACGCCCCAGCGGTAACAGGCGAACCTGTCGCCGCTGAGGCGGTCGCGTCCTGCAGGATGCCGTTCTAGAACCCCCGGCACCCGCGCCGGGAGGCGCCGTCGCCGGGGAGTTCTGGTGTTAGTACGAAGGCTGGCTCGGGTCGATCTGGTCGACCCAGGCGACGACTCCGCCGCCGACGTGGACCGCATCGGAGAAGCCTGCGCCCTTGGCGATCGCGAGCACCTCGGCGGAGCGGACGCCGGACTTGCAGTGGAAGACCAGCTGCTTGTCCTGCGGCAGCTTCTCCAGCGCGACACCGGTCTGGAAGTCGGCCTTCGGGATCAGCACCGAGCCCGGGATCTTGTTGATCTCGTACTCGTTCGGCTCCCGGACGTCGATCAGCACGAAGTCCTTCTCGCCGTTCTCCTTGAGCTTGATCCACTCGCTGAGCTGCTTCACCGAGATCGTCGAGCCGGCGGCCGCGTCGGCGGCTTCCTCGGTGATCGCGCCGCAGAAGCTCTCGTAGTCGATCAGCTCGGTGACGGTCGGGTGCTCACCGCAGATGGCGCAGTTCGGGTCCTTGCGGACCTTCAGTGAACGCCAGTTCAGGTCGAGCGCCTCGTAGATGTTCAGCCGGCCCAGCGACGGGTCGCCGATCCCGGTGAGCAGCTTGATCGCCTCGGTGACCTGCGCCGCGCCGACCGACGCGCACAGTACGCCGAGCACGCCGCCCTCGGCGCAGGACGGGACCATGCCGGGCGGCGGGGGCTCCGGGTACAGGCAGCGGTAGCACGGGCCGTTGTCGGCCCAGAAGACGCTGACCTGTCCGTCGAAGCGGAAGATCGAGCCCCACACGTACGGCTTGTGCAGCAGCACGGCGGCGTCGTTCACCAGGTACCGGGTGGCGAAGTTGTCGGTGCCGTCGACGATCAGGTCGTACGGCTCGAAGATCTCGAACACGTTGTCGTTGTCCAGCCGGGTCTCGTGCAGGACGACGTTCGTGTACGGGTTGACCTCGAGGATGGACTCCTTGGCGGAC
>DASSDE010000228.1:0-2763 GCA_035697365.1 Kribbella sp.
CACCCGTACAGCCTCGGGCTGCTCGGTGCGATTCCGCGGATCGACGTACCGCCGACCGGACGATTGACGACGATCCCGGGCAGCCCGCCGTCGCCGGGATCGATCAAGACCGGATGTCTGTTCCAGCCGCGGTGCGCGTACACGCAGCTGGTGGGGGAGCGGTGCATTACCGAGCGTCCCGAGCTGACGCCGCGTCCCGGTGAGGGCGACCACGAGGCGGCGTGCCATCTCGGTCGGCGCCCGGAGGTGCTCAAATGACCGACTTGCTGAACCTGAAGGACGTCACGAAGTACTTCGGCCTGCGCGGCACTCCCTGGAGGAAGGCCCAGGCCGTGCGCGCGGTCGACGGCGTCAACATCGGCGTACGCAAGGGTGAAACGCTCGGCCTCGTGGGCGAATCCGGGTCCGGCAAGTCCACGCTGGCGCGCGTCGCGACGCGGTTGCTCGACCCGACCGACGGCCGGGTCGAGATCGGCGGCAAGGACGTCACCACGATCAAGGGCCGCCGGCTGCGCCCGATCCGCCGGCAGATCCAGATGGTCTTCCAGGACCCCCAGGCGTCACTGAATCCACGGCAGTCGGTCGGCACCATTCTCAGTACCCCGTTCCGCGCCCAAGGCGTGCGTCCGACGCGTGCCCAGCTGGTCGAGCTGCTGGAGCAGGTCGGCCTGGCCGAGCAGCACCTGGAGCGGTATCCGCACGAGTTCTCCGGCGGTCAGCGGCAGCGGATCGGGATCGCGCGGGCGCTGTCGGTGAAGCCGGAGCTGCTGGTTCTGGACGAACCTGTGTCCGCGCTGGACGTCTCCGTGCAGGCCCAGGTGCTGAACCTGCTCGCAGACCTCCGCGACGAACTCGGCCTGTCGTACGTGCTGGTGGCGCACGATCTGGCCGTCGTACGGCAGGTCGCGGACCGGATCGCGGTCATGTATCTCGGCACGATCGTCGAGGAAGGCCCCGCCGCGCAGGTGTACGAGGCGCCCGCGCACCCGTACACGAAGGCGCTGCTGTCCGCCGTACCGGTGCCCGAGCCGGGCGTGGTCCGGGAGCGGATCGTGCTCACCGGTGACGTACCGACCCCCATCTCGCCGCCGTCCGGATGCCCCTTCCGGACCCGGTGCTACAAGGTCCAGGACGTGTGCGCGACCGTACGACCGGTGCTGGAACCCGTCCAAGGTTCGACCGAACACCGGGCCGCCTGCTACTTCCCTGAGCCCCCATCCCCTGAGAGGACATCATGAAACGCATCACCCGAGCGGTCGCGGTAGCGGCCGTGCTGGCGCTGGCGGCGGCCGCTTGCAACGCCAACGACAAGTCCGCCACTCCCGGCGGCGCGAACACCGCGGCCGCCGAGCAGGGTGGCACCTGGCACATCCTCACCACCAGCAAGGAGATCAGCCTCGACCCGGCCAAGAGCCAGAACCTGGGGATCAGCTCGATCCACCTGGTGCTGCGCGGCCTCACGTCGTGGAAGACCTCGCCGGACAAGGCCGCCGAGGTGGTCCCGGACCTGGCCACCGACACCGGGAAGGTGAGCGACGACGGCAAGACCTGGACGTACAAGCTGAAGTCCGGCCTGAAGTACGCCGACGGTTCGCCGATCGTTGCCGCCGACATCAAGTACGGCGTGGAGCGCTCGTTCGCGCCGGAGCTGTCCGGCGGCCTCGGGTACCACAAGTCGCTGCTCGTCGGCGGCGACAAGTACACCGGCCCGTACAAGGGCGGCGAGCTGGCGTCGATCGAGACTCCGGACGACACCACGGTGATCTTCAAGCTGAACAAGCCGTACGGCGACTGGCCGTGGATCGTCAGCATGCCGGCGTTCTCGCCGGTCCCGAAGAAGGCCGACACGGACCCGGCGCACTACGGCGAGAAGCCGGCCGCCAGCGGCCCGTACCAGGTGAAGAGCTACACGCCCGGCTCGAAGCTCGAGCTGGAGCGCAACCCGAACTGGGACAAGTCGACCGACGAGGCGCGCACCGGCCTGCCGGATGCGATCGTGATGGACATGGGCCTGCAGCCCGACGTCGTGAACCAGCGGCTGATCGCCGACGCCGGCGACGACAAGTTCGCCGCCACCACCGGCACGTCGGTCCCGGCCGCGCTGATCCCGACGATCACCGGCAACCCCGCGGTGAAGGCCCGGGTCGCCACGTCACCGTCCGGCGCCCTCGAGTACCTCGCGATGAACACCAAGCGCCCGGCGCTCGCCAGCCCGGCGGTCCGCAAGGCGATCGAGTACGCCGTCGACAAGCAGGCTGTCCAGGTGGCCGAAGGCGGACCGGAGTACGGCGGTGAGATCGCCTCGACGCTGATCACGCCGGGGATCGACGGCTACAACAAGTACGACTTGTACCAGGCGCCGCCGGCCGGTGACCCCGACAAGGCCAAGCAGATGCTCGCCGCCGCCGGAGTCAGCAACCTGAACCTGGTGCTGGCCGCCGACAACACGACCGGTCTCGGTGTGGCACAGGCAATCCAGCAGGGCCTGAAGCGGGCCGGCATCACGGTCACCATCAAGCCGCTGGACTCCGAGCCGCTGACCGATCTGATCACCGGCAACAAGCCGGACTTCGACCTGACGGTGTCCAGCTGGCTGCCGGACTTCCCGAGCGCGATCGGCAACATCCAGCCGCTGTTCGCCTCGTCGGAGATCGGCAACGGCGGGTACAACATCTCCCGCTACTCGAACCCGGCCGTGGATTCGGCGATCGCCGCCGCCACCGCCGAGTCCGACCGCACCAAGGCAGCCGGCCTGTGGGGCGC
>DASSDE010000229.1:0-5503 GCA_035697365.1 Kribbella sp.
GATGTCCCACGACCGCCTCTGCACGGTCAGCCGCACTGTTGAGCTCGGCACCCCGGTCACCACGACGGTCAACGACTGAGCACGTCACGGAGGCGCTGCGCGTAGGCCTTCGGGTGGCTGAGGTTTCCGTTGTGGCCACCCGGGAAGGTCTCGAGGTCCTGGCCGAGCAGCTCCGCCAGGGCCTCGGCACAGCGATGGTCGAAGACGGTGGGTGGTGTCGTCGTACCGGCAGCCGGCACGATCGTTGCGCTGACCGTTCTGAGAGCGGACGGGGTGAGTTCGTCGGTGGCCGCGGCGGTGAAATCGTGGCGGATGAAGTAGTCGAAGTTCGCGAGCCGGTTCGTGTCCATCGGGAAGTCGGTACGGCCAGGTTCGCCGTCCGACTGGTCGATGCCGAGTGATGCGACGATCTCGGGAATGGTCGCTGCGAGTCCGTTGGCGAGGTAGTGGTCGCGGATCGCGGCCAGCTCGTCGCGGTGCGGCTGCGGGTCGGGGAGCAGCCACGGCGCGATCGGTTCGTGCGCGACGAGCGTCCGCAGCTGGCGCGGGTGCTTGACGGTCAGGTGCAGGCCGAGGACGGCGCCGATACTGCAGCCGAGCATGGCGACGGGTTCGTCGGTCAGGTGTTCCAGCAGCAGGTGTACGTCGTTCGCGTGCTCGGCGATCGTGGCGCCGGTAGCACTCGTACTGCGGGAGAGGCCGCGGCGGTCGTAGGTGAGGACTGTGTAGTCGTCGACGAGACGGCTCACCAGGTCGGTGGTGCGGTCGGCGTCACCTTCTCCGCTCTGTGCGATCAGCAGGAGTGGGCCGTTGCCCTCGAGTTGGTAGTGAAGGGTTGCGCCGGGAACCTCGATGGTCGTCATGGCTCTGAAACTACATCTGATTCGATGCATCTATCAAGATGTATCGACAATGATGTAGATTTCCTGGCGTGAACGGAGTGCAGCTGTTCCTGCTCGGGCGGGCCCTGATGAAGATCGGCGAGGACGCGCTGCCCGAGCCGCCGGGTGGCTCTGGCCGGTACGCCGGAAGTACGCGGATGGTGCTGATCGTGGCGACCGACATCGCCGAGCATCCGGACAGTGCGGTGGGGGAGATCGCGACCCGGACGGGTCTGCCGCAGAGCCAGGTCTCGACCGCAATCAGCCGCCTCAAGGAGGCCGGTGCCGTCGTCACGACCAGCGACCCCACGGACCGTCGGCGCGCCCTCGTCACCCAGGCGCCAACCGCCTCCGACCGCCTGAGCGAGGTCCGCGCGACTAGCATCGTCCCCGCCCTGACCGAAGCCCTCGGCACCGACGACGCCACCCAACTCGCCAAGATCACCGCAGCCCTCGACCAACTCGCCGACGCCCTCCTCCCAGCCAGGTAGGACCGGCTCAGGGCCGGCTGAGGAACTCCGACGCTGGGCGCAGGCGGGTTCGCAGGAGTGCCTGCGTGCGGCGGGAGTCGAGCTGGATGTTCGACGGGTCGCCGGGGGTCGAGGGCAGGGCGTCGGGGTCCAGGCCGTCGCGGGTGGCGATCAGGCAGCCGAGTTGATGGCGGCTCAACGCCTCCGGGCCGGCCAGGTGCGCGATGCCCTCGGCGTCGGAGATGAGGAGCTCGAGCAGCGCGGAAGCCAGGTCGCCGACGTGGACCGGGCGGCGGATGTTGCCGGTGAAGAACGTGCCGGGCTCGCCGGCCGCGAGGCGCCGTACCCGCTGCTCCTCGCCCGAGTTCCCGTCGGATCCGACGATGATCGACGTACGGGCAATCACGGCGTCCGGCCGGATCGTGCGGATGGTGGTCTCGGCCGCGGCCTTCGCCGCGCCGTAGGGCGTGGACGGGCACGGCGGCTCGTCCTCGCCGAATGCCACCGCGCGCGATCCGAAGACCGCATCTGACGACACGAACACCAGCCGGGCACCGTCCGCCGCGAGCGCCACATTGACCGCGCCGTCGGCGGTCGTGGCCCAGTCGTCCTGCTTGTACGCGGTGTGGATGATCGCGTCCGGCCGGACGTCACGGATCACCGCGCGGACGTGGTCGCGGTGCCGTACGTCGAGCTGCACTCCGCCCGGCACGGTCTGCGAGTAGTACGCCGGCACCACGTCGTGCTTGGCAGTGCGCAGGAGTTCACGCCCCAGGAGTCCTGCGGCTCCAGTGACGAGAAGCCTCACACGAGAACTCTATGCCGTTCCAGTCGCCAGCCGGCGGTTCGCGTGGCGCGCTTCACCTCGGCGACCGTGCGGATCTTCCGTGGCGACTTCCACGACTGCGACGGCTTGTGCAGCATCCAGCCGTCGCCGATGGTGAGGCCCGCGTGCTGCACGAGCCCCTCAGCGTCGCGCCAGACGAACACAGTTCCCGGTACGTCGTCGCTGCCGCCGCGCTCCGTGTGACCCGCGAGCCATTCCTCGAAGGGCTCGCGAACCATCCAGACGTGCTCGGCGCCCTCGACCCCGGACGCGGCCATCACGGTGCCGAAGCAGTTCGGGCCGCTGCCGTCCGCGAACGTACCGGCCAGCTCGCGGACGCGGGGGAACTGCTTGGGCCACCCGCGGACCTCCCGGTGCCGGCTCGGCCCGAGGTCCTCGCTGACGATCTGCGGGAGGATCTCCCGTGGTCGGCCGAGGAGCGACTTCCACCAGACGAAGCGGTGACCGTCGGCCTGCTGGCGTACGTCCGCTCCGACCACACCGGACCACCGCCGGACGGTCGGCACGGAGCCGCGTCCGTAATTCACCTGCGCGCGCACCAGTCCGGCACGCGTCGGCTGGGGGAGTTCGTTGTACGCGGCCTCGGTCAGCCAGGCCGTCCGCGCGGCCTTGGCGTCGATCGCGTAGATCCAGTACGTGTCGCGGTCCTCGCGCCTCGGGTCCCGGTCGTCGGTCTCCAGCCGCCACGCGGTCGCCTGTTTCCTGGTGACGAAGAACGGTTGCTCGTCAGGCGCCAGCCAGTCGACCCATCGTTCCAGCAGGCCGGGGGAGACGGGGATACCGAGGACAGTCAGCACCCGCCAACGCTCTCACTCCGCGGCCGGATCGGTCACCGGCTTTTGCGGACCGCGGAAGCGCTGCGTCTGTGAGTAGACCAGGTTGGTCGTCGTACTCCCGAAGTCGGTCAACTCGTTCACGAGCTCCTCGAGGTGCGGCATCGACGCCGCCGCGACCTTCAACGTGTAGCAGTCATCGCCGGTGGTCCGCAGGCACTCGAGGATCTCGCGCCGCTCGGCCAGCAACCGGTGCAGCGGCTCGTGCTTGTTGCCGGGGTACTTCAGCCGTACGACAGCCAGCACCGGGTAGCCGACCTTCGTGAGATCGACCTCGGCGCGGTAGGCGGTGATGACGCCGATCGACTCCAGCCGCCGGACCCGCTCGGTCGTCGCCGAGGCGCTGAGGTTCACGCGCTTGCCGAGCTGGGTGAGCGAGAGCCGCGCGTCCTCCTGCAGCTCGTTGATGATCGCCCAGTCGGTCGAATCGAGACTCTCGGTCATGGGCCCAATCTACCGGTGAATCCACGGCGGCGACACGCATACGCCGGGAGAAGTCTCTTCAAGTGACGGTGTTCGCCTGGATAGCCTGAAGGCGTGGAACTAGGAGTGAACGTGCCGAACTTCGGGCCGGGAACCAACCCCGCCCGGCTGCGCGACTGGGCGCGGGTCGTCGAGGGACTCGGGTACGACCTGCTGATGGTCTCCGATCATGTGGTGATCACCCCGGATGTCGCGGAGCAGTACCCCGAGCCGTTCTACGAGCCGTTCACCACCCTCAGTTGGCTGGCCGGTCTCACCCAACGGGTGCGGCTCGGGACGACGGTGCTGATCGCGCCGTACCGGCATCCGTTGCTGACGGCAAGGATGGCGGCGAACCTGGACGCGCTGAGCGACGGCCGCCTGGTGCTCGGCGTCGGGATCGGCTGGGCGCGGCAGGAGTTCGAGGCGCTCGGAGCGGACCATTCGGCCCGCGGCCGACGTACCGACGAAGTGCTGGCGGAGCTGCGGCGGGTGTGGGCCGACGGCCCGGCGATCCCGATCTGGGTGGGCGGCAGCAGTACGGCGGGACTGCGGCGGACCGTCCGGTACGGCGACGCGTGGCACCCGCTGCGCCAGACGATCGGGCAACTGCGCGACGGGCTGACGCGGCTGACCGCGATCGCGGCGGAGCTCGACCGGCCGGTGCCGGAGTTCGCGCCGCGGATCCTGCTCCGGCTGACCGGCGACCCGTTGCCCGACGATGATCGGATCGCGGGCGAAGGATCGATCGACCAGGTGCTGCAGGACCTCACCGTACTGCGGGACCTGGGCGCGCGGAGCGTTGTCTTCGATCCGTTCGTCGGTGATCCCGCCGAGACGGAACGGCCGGAGACGGCCTGGCAGGCACTGGCTACGACTGTGGAGAACTGGAGACGAAGTGACACCTGAGGCAGAAGCGTGCCTGCGCCGCCTGGCTGCCCTTGATGAGCCGAGCCGCCTACAGACCCAGCTCCTTGCGCCACGCGTGCACGTAGCCCGCGGCCGCTCCGTAGGCCTGCATGCTCAGATCGTTCTCCAGCGTGCGCACCGGAACGGACCGGATGGTCCCCGTACTTTCGTCGTACCCGCTGAGAATGGCCGTCCCGTGAATTGTGGGCCCGGACTCCATGTTGCCCGCGAAATGGCTGGCCATCATGTTCCTGGTGTACACATTCTTGTCGGCGTGGTAGTCGTCGTCCCACCGCAGGATTGCATCCTCGGGAAGGTAGGACGCCCCACCCCACGATGTCGTGTGGAAGAGCTTCAGGCCGTGTGCGCCCCCGGGTCGGGCCCAGGCGGCTGGGCCCTGAATGCGTACCGGGTGGTCGGCCGGATAGTTCAGCAGGTCCGCGATCTGACCGGCCGCCGCATGCGGATCCCTGGGCAGGGTCAAAAGTTTCAGCTTTTTCTCCCCGGCCTCGATCCTGGCCACCACGATCCCGCCGCACACCTCCTCCGGCGTTTTCGGCTTCGGCGCGAAGACCCGCCAGGTGGGATGGACCTCCAACTCGTCGCGTTTGGCCGGTTCGGCCCGCGGGTCGTCCATGGCCGCCAAAGCCATCCCGGCCTCGGAGGCGGGCCACCGGTTCTTCTGGCTCGCGTAGCCGTGCAGGGCATCCGCGGATCGCGGATCGCGCAGCAAGAGGAGTTTGTAAGCCGCCCATTTGGCCGAGTCGACCGAGCCCACATCCAGTTGATGGCAGATCTTCTTGAGGGTCTTCTCCGTGACCTCGAGCCGCTCGCCGCTCTTGAGTCGCGCCTCGCACTCTTTACAGAAACTCTTCGGGACGAGTTTCCGGCCCTTGACTGTGAAGTTACGAGGGTCGCCCTGCCGGCAGAGCTCACACTTGGGACGGCGCCGTGAGAACACAGACATGATCGGATAATACGACGACTGTGGAGAACTGGAGACGAAGTGACACCTGAGGCAGAAGGATTCCTGCGCCGCGCGATCGCGCTGGCCGCCGCGTCGCGGGCGGACGGCGACGCGCCGTTCGGTTCGCTGCTGGT
>DASSDE010000230.1:0-3271 GCA_035697365.1 Kribbella sp.
GTGCGTGAACTGGTTGTGCTGGGCACCGGCAGTCAGGTCCCGTCCCGGGAACGCACCCAGAACGGGTACTTCCTGCGGTGGGACAACGAGGGGTTCCTGTTCGATCCGGGTGAGGGGACCCAGCGGCAGATGATCTTCGCCGGTCTCGCGGCCGGCGCGATCACCCGGTTGTGCGTGACGCACTTCCACGGCGATCACTGCCTCGGGGTGCCGGGCGTCGTGCAGAGGCTGTCGCTGGACGACGTACCGCATCCGGTGCATGCGCACTATCCGGCGTCCGGGCAGACGTACTTCACCCGCCTGCGGTACGCCGCGTCGTTCTTCGAACGGGCCGAGCTGCTCGAGGAGCCGGTCGAGGAGGACGGGCTGCTGTCGGTCGGGTCGTTCGGGCAGCTGTGGGCGCGCCGGCTGGAGCACCCGATCGAGTCGTTCGGGTACCAGCTGATCGAGCCGGACGGCCGCCGGATGCTGCCGGGCAAGCTCGCGGAGTACGGCGTGACGGGGCCCGCCGTCGGGCGGCTGCAGCGGGCAGGATCGCTCGAGGTGGACGGCCGGACGGTTCGGTTGGAGGACGTCAGTGAGGTACGCCGCGGGCAGCGGTTCGCGTTCGTGATGGACACGCGGCTGTGCGAGAACGTGCTGCGCCTCGCGGAGAACGCGGACCTGCTCGTGATCGAGTCGACGTACCTCTCGTCGGAGACCGAGCTGGCGCGGCGCTTCGGCCATCTGACCGCCCGCCAAGCGGCGCGGGTCGCGGCCGAGTGCGGCGTACGGAAGCTGGTCCTCACGCACTTCTCCCAGCGGTATCTGGAGCCGGAGCGGTTCGCCGAGGAAGCGGCGGCGGAGTTCTCCGGCGAGATCGTGGTCGCCTCGGATCTCGCGCGGACGCCGGTGCCGCCGCGTGGTTAGCGCCGAAGGCGAACACTGCGTGACCGACGCGCGAACAAGGCTGCGCCCGGGCGGCGGCAGGATTAGCATTGCCCGCGAATGTAATCCGCCGATCACCAGGAGCGATCTCTCGTGCGCACGCCCCGTCCGCTACCGACGGTCGTCGCGCTCGTGGTGCTGGCCGCGGCCGCCTCGGTAACCGTCTGGCGGCCCTGGGAAGGTTCGGCCGACGCGACCGGTGGTCCCGCTGGGATCAGCGTCTCCCGCAGCCAGTGCGGTCAGGGCTGGGCCGACGCGCGCACCGGGCGGCAGACCCTGACCGTACGCAACACCGGCGATGCTCCCGCCGAGGTCGATCTGGTCGATGTCGGCAGCAACAAGGTGTACGGCGAGGTCGAGGGCCTCGGGCCCAACACCAGCGCCGCGATGGACGTCCAACTCGGCGCCGGCCGGTACGCGATCCGCTGCCTGATCGAGGACACCGACGTCATCACCGGACCGACGGTCACGGTGACCGGCGCCGGGCAGGGCGGCCCCGCGGTGGTCCCCGTCACGAAGAACGACATGCTGCCGCTGGTGAAGAAGTACGAGGCGAACGTCGCTCGCGGTGTCGCGGACCTGGCGATCAAGACCGACAAGCTGCGCGCCGACGTCGATGCCGGCAACCTGGCCGCGGCGCGGACCGACTGGCTGGCGGCGCATCTCGCGTACAACTCGCTCGGCGCCGCGTACGACGCGTTCGGGGACTTCGCCGACAAGATCGACGGGTCGGCCGGCTTCCACCCGCTGGAGAAGGGCCTGTGGCACCAGGCTTCCGCGGCCGCTCTGAAGCCGATCGCGGACCAGTTGTCGGTCGACGTCCACGGACTGCAGAAGGACCTGCCCAACGAGCAGGTGGATCCGAACGATCTGGGGCTGCGCGCCCACGAGATCATGGAGAACGCCCTGCAGTTCGAGCTCACCGGCGAGAACGACCAAGGCAGCGGTACGTCCCTGAACACCGCGCTGGCGAACCTGAACGGGACGGCGAACGTGCTCGCCATCCTCGACCCGGTGCTCAAGCCCCGCTACCCGGACCTGCCCGCGGTGCAGAAGTGGGAGAACCGCGTACGCGCCCTCCTGACCGCGCACCAGAACACCCCGGCCGGACAGCTCGATCGCGCCACGTCCGAACAGCTCAACGGCGCGGTCGGCGAGCTCCTCGAGAAGCTCGCCCCGGTAGCCGCCATCTGCGAAGTTCGGAGGGCCGGATGAGTGGCGTCGACCGTCGATCGTTCCTTCGCGGGACGCTGGCGGGTGCCGGTGCGGCGGCGGTGACCGGGTTCGCCGTGACGGCGGACGCGGCTGGGCCTACCTCGGTGGCGTTCCACGGCGTCCACCAGGCCGGCATCCTCACCGATCAGCAGAAGCAGGCGGTGTTCGCGTCGTTCGACGTGATCGCCGCGAACAAGGCCGAGCTGACCGACCTGTTCAAAACCTTGACCGACAGGGCGCGGCTGCTCACGACGGGCGGTGCCCTGCCGCCCTTGGGCATCACCGCGCCGCCGGCCGACTCCGGCGTACTCGGACCGGACATGCCCGGTGACGACCTGACGATCACCGTCGGCGTCGGGGCCTCTTTGTTCGACGACCGCTACGGCATCAAGGACCGCAAACCGGCCAAGCTCACGCCGATGAAGGAGTTCCCGAACGACAGCCTCGACGAGCGCCTGTGCCACGGGGACCTGAGCTTGCAGCTGTGCGCGTCCGAGACCGACGTCGTACTGCACGCGCTCCGAGACATCGCGCGGCACACCCGCGGCGCGATGCAGCTGCGCTGGCGGGTCGACGGCTTCCAGAGTCCGCCGCGACCGGCCGGTACGCCGCGCAACCTGATGGGCTTCAAGGACGGCACCGTGAAGCCGGCGTCGGCCGACTACGACAAGCTCGTGTGGGTCGGCCAGGGCAACGGCGAGCCGGCGTGGACCGAGGGCGGCAGCTACCAGGCGCTGCGGCAGATCCGGATGCTGGTCGAATTCTGGGACCGCGTGTCGGTGCAGGAGCAGGAGAACATGTTCGGTCGCCGCCGCGACACGGGTGCGCCGCTGGACGGCAGCAGCGAGACCGACATCCCGCACTACGGCGACGATCCGACCGGCGGGGCGATCCCGCTGACCAGTCACATCCGCCGGGCCAACCCGCGGACCGCCGATACCGCGGCCAGCCAGTTCCTGCGCCGCGGCTACAACTACGACAAAGGCACCGACTCGGTCGGTGACCTGGACATGGGGCTGCTGTTCTGCTGCTACCAGCAGGACATCGCCCGGCAGTTCGAAGCCGTTCAGACCAGGCTGGTCGACGAGCCCCTCGTCGACTACATCCGGCCGGTCGGTGGCGGCTATTT
>DASSDE010000231.1:0-6639 GCA_035697365.1 Kribbella sp.
GTTCCTGGAGCAGAGCGACGAGCAGGTGATGGGCACCATCCACGAGCTGTTCGCGGGTCACCTGCGGGCGATCGTCGGTTCCACCACGGTCGAGGAGATGCTGCACGACCGGGAGACGCTGACCACGAACATCCGCGGCTCACTGGCCGGCGACATGGAGAAGCTCGGCCTGGTCGTGGACTCGCTGCAGATCCAGGAGATCGACGACGAGTCCGGTTACATCAAGAACCTGGGTCGTCCGCAGGCCGCCGCGGTCGAGGCCGCGGCCCGGATCGCGCAGGCCGAGCGGGACCGGGAGGCGACCGAGCGCGAGCAGGTTGCCGCCGCGGCGAAGGCGGCGGCGATCCGGGAGAGCGAGATCGCGAAGGCCGGGTACCAGGCCGAGGTCGACCAGGCCACGTCGAAGTCGTTCCAGGCCGGTCCGCTGGCGGCCGCGCTGGCCAAGCAGGAGGTCGTCGTCGCCGAGACGGAGACCGCGAAGCTGAACGCCTCACTGGCCGAGAAGCAGCTCGAGTCGTCGGTGCTGAAGCCGGCCGACGCCGAGGCGTACAAGCAGCGCACGCTGGCCTCGGCGGCCCGGGACGCGCAGATCGCGGCCGCCGAGGCGAACGCCCGGGAGGTTCAGCTCCGCGGTGAGGCGCAGGCGAAGGCCACCGAGCTCACCGGTAAGGCCGAGGCGTCCGCCGTCCAGGCGAAGGCGATGGCCGAGGCCGCCGGTATCAAGGCGCGCGCCGAGGCACTGGCCACCAACACCGAGGCGGTCGTGGCGCAGCAGCTGGCCGAGGCCTACCCGGAGATCGTCACCGCGGCGGCGAGCTCGTTCGACAAGGTCGGCAACATGGTCGTGCTGAACGGTGCCCAGGGCATCGAGGACACCTTGGTGAAGACCATCACGATGGGTGGCTCCGGCTTCGCGCTGGCCAAGCAGCTGATCGACTCGCTGGCCACCAAGAAGGACGACGAGAAGCCGTCCCTCGAGCCGGTACCGAACGAAACCGCCTGACACACAACCAACGTCCGAAGAACTGAGGCCTCCAAACCTCGGTTCTTCGGACGTTGTTGTTTCTCAGGCGGTGTGCAGCGTCAGGTGGTACGTCTGGAGGATTTCGTTGACGGGCTGGAACCAGGTCTCGCCGCCGCTGCTGCAGTTGCCCCAGCCGCCGGACGTGACGCCCTGCGCCTGGTCACCGGTGATGAAGGACCCGCCGGAGTCGCCGCCCTCGGCGCAGACGCTGGTCTTGGTCGCGCCGTAGAACAGCTGGCCGTTGCCGTAGTTGACGGTCTCGTTCTTGGCCAGGATCGTCCCGCAGTGCCAGTGCGACGTCGAACCGCTCCGGCACACCGACGAGCCGATGGGTGCCTCCGACGACCCGCGGACGAGCTGGTCGCTCACCTGGCCCCAGCCGAGCACCACCGGCACGGTCCACCAACCGTTGCCGACCGACACCCACGCGTAGTCGTTGCCGGGGAACGACCAGCCCTGGAACGACCCGATGGCCGAGCCGTCCCAGCCGCTGACCGTGCCACTTCGACCGCAGTGCCCCGCGGTGACGAAGCCTCCGTACACCGAGAAGCCGATCGAGCAGCGGATGTTGCTGACGTAGTACGGGTCGCCGCCGACCGTACCGGCCGAGAACGTCCGTGGTGCCTGCGCCGCAACCTCCTTGACTGTCACAGCACCTACCTTTGCCAGCTTGGCCACGAACGCGTCGACGACCTTGGAACGCTTACCTGCTTGGACGTTGACCACGACAGTGCCTGACTTCGAGTCCGCGGCCCAACCGCTGACAGCAGCCGGTACGGTCTTACCGGCCGCCCTGTCGACAGCTGCCTTCCGCTGATCCAGGGCCTTTGCTGACACGGGTACGGCGGCGACCTGAGCACCTGTGGCGCGTACGGCAGCCGCGTGGTCCTGACCGACCACTCCGACGACCAGTTGCTGTGTACGCGCGTCGTACCAGGCCCCGCCGTAGGAGGCGCCGGCTGCCTTCTGAGCTGCCGGAAGCAGCTTGGCGGCTGACGTCTCGGCGGCCAGGCGTTGCTGCATCTGCTGCTCGCTCAGCCCGAAGTCACGTTGCATAGCGGCAGCCTGGCCCGGAACAGCCAGCGGCTCCGCAAGTGCCTGGGTCGCAGGCACAGTCAGTACGGCCGCCGTGAGTACGGCAGCCAGGAGGACCTTCATGTGAACTCTCCTCACCTAGGGGCGGTTCGGTGGATGAGAGCGCTCTCAGTGAACGAGAGTGGACCAGCAAGGCGGGACCGTCAAGGGTTCAGAGCCCGAGGTACGCGAGAACTGCGAGCACGCGCCGGTGTCCCGAGTCGGTCGGCGGCAGATCCAGCTTCAGGAAGACGTTGCCGACATGCTTGTGCACAGCCGCGTCGGAGATGAACAGCTTTGCGCCGATCGCAGCGTTGCCGAGCCCTTCGGCCATCAGCCCGAGCACCTCGCGTTCGCGCGGCGTGAGGCGGTCGAGCGGGCTGCTGCGCTTCACCATCAACTGGCTGATCACTTCCGGGTCCAGCACAGTGCCTCCGGCCGCGACCCGGCGTACTGCTTCGAGGAACTCGTCGACGCGGGAGACGCGGTCCTTCAGCAGGTACCCGACGCCTTCGCTGCCGGCCGCCAGCAGCTCGGCCGCGTACACCTCCTCGACGTACTGCGAGAACACCAGCACCGGAAGCCCCGGCCGAACCTTGCGGGCCTCGATAGCGGCCCGCAGGCCCTCGTCGGTGAACGTGGGTGGCAGCCGTACGTCGACCACCGCGATGTCCACGTCGTGCTCCGCGATCGCCTTCGCGAACTCGTCCGCGTCGGTGGCGATCGCGGCGACCTCGAACCCGGAGTTGTCCAGCAGCAGACTCAGGCCCTCGGCGAGGATCGGGTTGTCCTCGAGGATGATCACCCGCACGGCAGGATCACCTCGACGGTGGTCGGCCCACCGATCGGGCTCATCAACTCCATGTGGCCGTCGATCGCCTGCACGCGATGCAGCATGCCATGCAGACCGCTCCCCCGGCCCAGCAGGTCGGACTGCTCGTTCACCCGCGCTCCACCGATCCCGTCGTCGGTGACAGTGAGGTAGAGCTCCTGGTCGCGCCGTTCGAGCAGTACGTCGACGTGCCCGGCCGCACTGTGCTTGGTGATGTTGGTGAGGGACTCTGCGACGACGAAGTACGCAGCAGCCTCTACTGCGGCCGGGACCTCGCCAAGCTCACCAATGCGGAGCTCCACCGGCAGTGGGCACCGGGCGGCCAGTGCGGACACCGCTCCGGCCAGACCGCGGTCAGCGAGGATCGGCGGGTACATGGTGCGCAGTACGCCGCGTAGCTCGGTCATGGCCTGCTCTGCACCGTCACGGGCGTCGTCGAGCAGCTTGGCCGCCTTCTCCGGGTCCTGTGCCATCGTCTGCTTGGCAATACCGATGCGCATCGCCAGCGACACCAGCTGGGCCTGCGTACCGTCGTGCAGGTCCCGTTCGATACGTCGCAGCTCAGCACCGTGGGAGTCCACCGCACCGGCGCGGCTCTGGGTGAGCTCCTCTACCCGACGCTCCAGCCTGGCCGTCTCCAGCTGGTCCACACTCGGCTCCAGTAGGTCCAGTACGGCACCCGCATGCAGTCGTGCCAGCGCAGGCACGACCCAGATCAGCACGGCCAGACTGCTCAGCACCTGCCCCGTGCCGTTCGTCAACGCCTCGGTCCAGTTGTCCACCGGGACACCCATCAGCGTGAAGCCACCAGGGTCCAGCTTCCACAGCAGCATGCCGGCGATAGCAGCCGGAGCACCGACCAGCGCAATCACCGAAACGACGAGCTCCGGGATCATCACCACCGGCATCAGCAGGAGGCGCAGACTGCGCTTGAACGACCTGTCCCGGAACAGTGTGACCACGTCCCCCGGCGCACGGGGCAGAGCCGGCGGCAGCAGGTCCGGCGCCCCGGCACGCAGATACTTGGCGGCCCGGCGACGTTCGCTGTTGGCCAGCTTCACCAGTGCGCCGGTGAACGGTGTGATCAGCCAGCCGAGCAGCAGACCGTTCGGCAGCGCCAGCAACAGCAGGAGCGCCCGCAGGTAACGCACCAGGAGGTACGCACTCGCCCGGCCGCCCCGCGTCAGGATCTTCGTGATCATGACTCAATGGTGCGCGACGCCCGGGCAAGTGTCGGTACAGCAGGCTCTACCTTCGACCGTCTAGCAGTCCGGTACGCCGGGGAGCTTGGCGTTCGGGTCGTCGATGTAGATGTTGGTGATGTAGCCCTTCTGGTCACGCAGCTTGGCCCACCAGTCGTTGGTGTAGCCACCGGCCGTCACAGTGTCGCCCTTCGTCTGGCACTCGACGAAGACCCGCGTCGGGCCGGCCAGCGACGTCACGACAGCGGCGGACAGTTTCGGGGCCGAGCGGACGTTCACGCCGTTCCCCCAGGTGCTGTAGTTGTACTCCGGCGGGTTCGGGTCGCCGCCGTTCACCAACTGCATGTAGTAGTCCCAGTTCCAGTTCGGTCCCGGGTCGGTGTGGTCGTTGCCGGGCATCTCGCTGTGGCCCTTGATGTGGTCGCGGTCCTTCGGGATGCCGCGCCGGTCGGCGATGTTGCTGGTCAGCGCCGCCGACGAGCGGTACATCGCATCGGTGAACCATGACGGCTGGTCGACGTAGCCCTCGTGCTCGATGCCGATCGCGAACGGGTTCGCACTACGGGCGTGCCAGGCGGTGTCCTTCTCGGCCACCATCTGCGTGATCTGACCGTCGCTGGACCGGATCACGTAGTGCGCACTGACCTGTGCCGCCGGGTCCTTGAACCAGCTGATGGTGCCGGCGTACGAGCCTTGGGTCACGTGGATCACGATCGTGGTGATCGCCTGCGTACGGCCCGTCTGGTAGTTGCAGGTGCAGGCCGGGTTCCAGATGGCGCCCGGATAGTCGGCGGCCTGCACCGACGCCTTGGACCTGGTACCGAGCGGGGTGACCTTTGCGTACGCTCCGAGGTCCGGCGTCACCTGCTGCGGCTCGGTCGACACCCCCGCAGTACGGACACCGAGGCCGATGACCTTGTAGACCTCGTCCGTGTAGAGCCGGGCGGTCGCGGCGTCGGCCGAGTGCGAGTACTTCGCGATCACGGAGTACCACGTGCCGAGGTCGGAGCGGTTCTTCAAGCCGGCCTGGTCGGCGTAAGAGTCCAGGACGGCGGCGGCGCCGAGGATGTTCGACGTGTCGTCCTTGGACAGCTTCGCGACCGGCAGCCCGGTGAGTTTGCTTGCCTCGGACATCGTCGGGTTCACGTTGTTGCTCACGAGGTGCATGACGCCGTAGCCGTTCGCCTGGCTCGGTGCGCCGTGGTGGCCATCGAGGTGCGTCTCCGCGAAGCCGACGCCGACGAGCACCTCCCGCGGTACGTCGTACTTCGCCGACGCGCGCTGGAAGGCGTTCGCGAGACTCGCGGTGGAGGGCTGTGCGGTGGAGGGAGGGGCGGCGTTGCTCGGCAGCGCTGCCGCGGCGGTCAGCGCGAGTGCGCCGGCGCCCAGGAGCGCAGCCAGTTTTGGTCCTCGGGACATGGGACGGTTCCTTCCCGTAACTGGTCCGCCGAGGGGCGTCGGCGGTCCCGGGAGCCACGCTAAGGGAAGATCTTCCGTCAATACCAGCGTTTGAGTGAATTTCTTCCCGTCATCGAGAGAAGATCACGCTCCCACGCAGTGCGATCAGTCGCGGGTGCGTCAGGACCGCCGGATTCGCCCGTGGATCCTCGTCGTACACCACCAGATCCGCCGGATCGCCGGGGCGCAGCTCGCTCGGCACCCCGAGCCACTCGCGGGCGGCCCACGACCCCGCGGCCAGCGCCTGCTCGCCCGACATCCCGATGGTGGTCAGCGCCTGGATCTCCTGCGCGACGAGCCCGTGCCCGAGGACACCGCCCGCATCGGTCCCCGCATAGACCGGTACGCCGGCCTCGAACGCATCGCGCAACCGGGGCAGACGGCGCTCGTACAGATCGCGCATGTGAGCGGCGTACGTCGGGAACTTGCCGGCCGCCTGCTCGGCGTACTGGGGGAAGTTCTCCAGCTGGATGAGCGTCGGCACCACCGCCACCCCGTGCCCGGCCATGTGGGCGAGCAGGTCCGGCTCGATGCCCGTACCGTGCTCGAGGCAGTCGATGCCCGCGGCCAGCAGATCCGGCAGGGCGTGCTCGCCGAACACGTGCGCGGTGACGCGGGCGCCGAGCTCGTGAGCGCGGGCGATGGCGGCGTTCAGCGCCTCGGCCGGCCAGCACGGCGTCAGGTCGCCGGCCTCACGATCGATCCAGTCGCCGACGAGCTTGACCCACCCGTCACCACGTCGGGCCTCCTGCTCGACGTACGCGACGAGCTCGTCGGGCTCGATCTCCCAGCCGTAGTTGCGTAGGTACCGCTTCGAGCGGGCGATGTGCCGGCCGGCGCGGATGATCTTCGGCAGGTCCTCGCGGTCGTCGATCCAACGCGTGTCGACCGGCGATCCGGCATCCCGGACCAACAGCGCACCGGCCTCGCGGTCCGCGATTGCCTGCAGTTCCTGGGTCTGTTCGTCGACGCCACCGTGCTGGTCGAGGCCGATGTGGCAGTGCGCGTCGACCAGGCCGGGCACGATCCAGCCGCCGGTGTGCACGGTC